>JAYUPM010000259.1:0-10358 GCA_043760145.1 Spartobacteria bacterium | reverse complement strand
CTCTTTTGTCTCCGGATCGAACTCCAAGCTGGCGCAAATCTTTTTTGTGTCCGCATACCGGAGGACGAAGTGAGAGCGTCCTTCAGGGGATGTGGCCGCGCTTAACGAGAATCCGAACCGGGATAGCTTCCGCGCCTCCAGTTCGATAATCATTTTGCGGAACTGGTCCGGGCTGAGTTTTTCAGACCCGAGCCATGTCATAACGTCCCGAAGTTCGCCGACAACCTCCCGGCAGGCTCCGTCCAGATTAGCACCGTCTTTCATTACCGATGAATCGGTGCTGGGATGCGGCTTGACCTTGCTAGGAAACATAATCCTCTTCTTTCTGCCCTTTAAAACTTGCCATTTGGCGGCTTCGTATGGTTGCCGGCTGCGAAATAAATCGATTTGCCGTCAGGGCTCAGCGCGAATCCGTGGGGCCCGTGCTCGCCTCTGCCCTCAAGCTTGCGAAGCAATTCCATCGGCCAATTCGATTGAAATCCATGCAACAAACGCCGCCACCCCATCTTCATTTCGCGCATCGACCAGCAAATCGTTACCGCCCGTTTTCAGAAGCGGACCGACTTCCACTTTTACCCCGTGCTGCCAATCCGGATTGGTCCCCACCTTTTTCCCATTGAGTTCTTGCATGGGAATTATGGGAAACATGGGACCTACGCGTCCGATTTCCTTTTTCATCCTTCATAATTCATCCTTCATCCTTTCCTTAGAGGTTGACACCACCATTCCTTGTGGTATTTCCGCCCAGATCCCCCGTTCTGCCACAAGATGTATTGCTCCAAATGCGGGTCTCTCGAAGACAAAGTCATCGATTCCCGCCTCTCCAAAGATGGCCGGAGTATCCGGCGCCGCCGCGAATGCGTCGAATGCACCCAACGCTTCACCACTTATGAGGAAATTGAGAGAGCGGATTTGCGCGTTGTCAAACGCGATGGGCGGAGCGAGCCGTTCGACCGCCACAAACTCCTCAATGGAATGCTCAAGGCTTGCGAAAAACGGCCGGTTACCCGGGAGATCCTCGAGAAAGCCGCCGCCGATATCATCCAAAAACTCGAGCAGGATTTCGCCCGCGAGATTCCATCACACGTTCTTGGCACGGCCGCAATGGATGCCCTCCATGGCCTCGATGAAGTTGGATACGTTCGGTATGCCTCGGTTTATCGAAGCTTCCAGGACATCGGTGAATTCATCGAGGAAATCCAATTGCTAGGCAAAAAACACAAGCGCAGCACGCTCCAGTCCGAGCTTTTCAAATGAACGCCCCCCCGTTTACCCCCCCAAAAAATACATGATCGCCTTTCGCGACAACCTTCCATTGATCGAACTCTGTTCCGGACAAGTGGTGGCATTCGAGCGGACCTGGCTTCTGCATGCGTTGGCGAATGCCGCACGCAAGGCCGGTTACAAAAGGTGGTGGCTTGCACCCCATGTCGCTGAAAGCGTGACCCTCCATTTCGAATCGCAGCCTGCTCTCAATGTCCTCCCGGTGGCCACATTGGAAAATGCTGTCCAGAACGTCCTCCAGGTAATCGGGTATTCAGAGATCGGCCAGCACTTCAGCGCCGGCAAACCAATCACCCAAATCTCTGTCCTCGATCTCGCGCGCGAAGCAGGCAGCGGATACGAACTCGCTTTCTTTGATTTGCTTGGCCGACGTCTCCAGCTTCTCGTTGATCACCAACATACCCATTTCCAAATTGTCGGTCTCCAACCATGCGTGAAATTGCTTCGGGCCCGCAAATCATGGTGCCGCGATTGCAATTCGCTTCAGGCTGAGATCGTTGCTTTTGCCCGCGAACAAACTGGCCTTGCCGCAGCAGGCCACGAAGTTTCCTTCACGCTCGCATGACGTTGTTTGAAAAAATCGCGACGGGTGAAATCCCGGCGCAGATCGTGCACGAAGAGGAGTCACTCATCGCCTTCCGCGACGTAAACCCGCAGGCCCCGGTCCATGTGTTGATTGTGCCGCGCCGTGTCATTCCGCGGATCGCCCAAGCCGTTCCCTCGGATGCTGAATTGCTCGGCCAGTTACTCCTCGCCGCGCCGCGGATCGCCGAGAAACTCGGGATCGCCGAATCCGGTTATCGAGTGGTAATCAACAACGGCAAGGATGCCGGCGAAACCGTCCCGCACCTCCACGTCCATCTGCTAGGCGGCCGCCCACTGGATTGGCCCCCGGGGTAGGGCCGACAATTTCACAAAAGCAGCGCCTCGATGTCGGCGCTGGTCAGGCCTTCCATCAGCGGTTGCTCGCTCTCGATCGTGGCCTCGATCATTTCCCGTTTCCGGCCCTGCAACGCCAATATTTTTTCTTCCACCGTGTTGCGCGCAATCAGTTTATACGACGTCACCACGTTCTTCTGCCCAATCCGATGCGCCCGATCTGTCGCCTGCGCCTCGACCGCCGGATTCCACCACGGATCAAAATGAATCACCGTATCGGCGGCCGTCAGGTTGAGTCCGACCCCGCCCGCTTTGAGGCTCATCAGAAAAACCGGGGTCTCGCCCTTTTGGAATTCGTCCACCACGACCTGGCGATTGCGCGTGCTGCCGTCGAGGTAACAGAACGGGGTCTCGGCTGCTGTAAGTTGGTCACGGATGAGATGGAGCATGGTGACGAACTGACTGAAAACAATCACCCGATGGCCGCCATCGAGGGCCTCTTGAAGCAGCTCGTCCAGGAGCTCGAGTTTCGCCGATGCTTCCGCCGGATCGACCTCCGGCAGACCGAGGAGCCGCAGATCACAACACGCCTGGCGGAGCCGCAAAAGGGCGGTGAGCATGAGGATACGCGCCTTATTTTGATCCTTGGTGGAAGCGAGTTCAGCGACCTGCTGGCGGGTGGAGGCGAGGAGCTTCGTATATGTTTCACGTTGTGCCGCAGTCAGCTCGCAATAAGATACTTGCTCAAGTTTTTCCGGTAATTCCGGAGCCACATTCCGCTTCAGTCGCCGCAACATGAACGGCTTCAAACGCTGACTTAACCGACGTTGTTCCCCGCCTCCCCCAGAACCGCCCGGCGCGTTCTGGATCGGTCCCTCAAAGCGCTCCTTGAAATCGGTCCGGCTCCCCAAATAACCCGGCATCAGGAAGTTCATTATCGACCAAATATCGCGCACCGAGTTCTCCACTGGCGTGCCGGTGAGGACGAACCGGTGCTCGGCTTGGACGCTTTGGGCCGACTGCGCATTTTGGCTTTCGGGATTCTTTATGTGCTGCGCCTCATCGAGCACCATCGCCTTGAATGGGATACCCCGGTAACTCTCGGCATCGCGCCTCAAAAGCGGGTAACTCGTGATGACGAGGTCCGCTGTGTTGATCTGCGAAAAGAGCGACTGCCGCTTGGGACCTTCGATCGCAAGGGTCCGCAGTTCCGGGGCAAAGCGGGCGGCCTCGCGCATCCAATTGTAAATCAGCGAAGAGGGACAGACAACGAGTGTCCGACCCTTGAGCGTCCGCAAAAAGGCAAGCATCTGGACGGTTTTACCCAGGCCCATTTCATCGGCGAGAATTCCGCCCCACCCATTTTTGGCGAGGAAATTGAGCCAGTAAACTCCCTGCTTTTGATAAGGCCGGAGGACATCCTCGAGGTCGCCCAATGGAATGGGCCGGAGCCGGTCGAGCTCGCGAGGAGCCGTGGCCCACTGACGCCACTCCGGCGGGCTCTGCACTTGGAGATGACTCTGGGTCGCCACGTTATCCAAGTAAGCGGCGTGCTCGCTCCCGATCCGGTATTGGCCGGGCTGACGCTGTTGCGGATTGCAATCCTTGAGCACCTGCTCGAACTCATCGAGCAAGCCGGGATCGAACACCGCCAGTTTCCCATTGGGGCGTCGCACAGAACTGCGTCCGGACTGAAGCAACCGCTGGATTTCCGATGCGGAAAAGCGTTCGCCGCCAGGCGTGGCGAGATCGAATTGGAGATCGAACCAGTTCTCACCCGAAGCGCGGATCTCGATGCGCGGCTCAATCCGCTCCACATCCCGCGTGACATGTTGGAAACGCGCCCCGATCGTTACACTCCATTCCCGCTCGAGTTGCGGCAAGTGTCTCGCGAAGAAGCTGAGAATTGCCGGCTCCCCTTTTAGCTCGAACTTCCCCTTGGCGTTGGGCCCGGTAAACCCGCAAAGGCGCAGCCGGTCAATGGCCCCCTGCTCTTCCGGCGCGCCCGGCCTGTAACCCGCCCCGCCCACAGTGATTCGGCGCTCCCCTCGCTCACATTCCAATTCGCCTTCGAGAAAATTGAGAGAGCCTTCCAGTTTGAAAATAAACGCGGGCGGTTCTCCAGAAAGCGCTGGCTTCGCAGAGGGGACAGACGTCAGAAGCGCGGGATCAATTTCGAAAAACTGCGCAAGGACTGGAAGTTCACGCTCGTTAAATTGAGCCGCCGCTGCCGCCGGAATCGTGATCTGCCGAATAAGAATTTCGTGATATGCCGATGGGAGTCCCGCAGCGACCGGAACAAATGTTTCGCCGCGTAAAAGCCAACTACCGCCCGGCGTCAAAAACGGTTTCCCATCGCTTGGAAGTGCCGCCTGCAAACGGACCGCTCCATCCGGTGTGCGCTCCACGCGCAACGGCGGACGAATTCCGTCGGTGCCGAAATGCGCGGCCGATTTTTTTCCGAAACTCACCCGGCGATGTCCGGCGAGCATCGTGAAAAGCCCCGCGAGTTCTTCGCGGCTCAACATCATCATCGCGGGCAATTGCCCATCGGCGAGCTCGTGCACGCGTTCCATTAATGCGAAGTCCGCGGGGCTGCATCTGTAAGCCTTTACCGTATCGAGCGAACTCAATGGGACCGTGCGATTGTCCAACTGCGCTTCGAGCCCAACCGTAACGGAATTTCGTTCCCACATGGCGGCGAGATTTGGCGGCAGGATAATCGCGAGTTCAAACGGACTCCCCTCGCCTTCAGTGCTGAATCCCCAAGGCCTCGGGCGCTCGGGAAGCAGCATGGCCACAGGAACGGCCGGCGGATCGATTGCCGCCGGGCGCGGCTTGAGCACCGTCAACCCGACCGCGAGCGAGTGTTCACAGATGGTCCCATGCTGCCTGGACGGACGGCACGTGCAGAGGTTCTCCACGTTGCTCTTGGAAAGAATCCGCAGCCCGGCGCGGAACTCGGTTTGTCCCACTCTGACGCGCCCTTCCAAAAGCGGATCGTTGTAACTGGATTCGAGGACGCGGCCCAATTCATGGAGGGCGCGGGCCTGTTTCATGACCTGCCAGCCGCCGGCATCGGCAAGGAGTCGTTCAGTGAGTTCGGTCATGAGACAACAAGCATGCGGCGACACCGCCCCATTCCGCAAGCGCCGGACAAGGAGGGGCGGCTTCCGTATCTCTTTAGCGCCTTCCGGGGTTTGTAGTTCCGCATTTATGCGGCAAGAACGCATACCGACACTTCTTCATTTTTCATTCTGACTATTGACTTCGCCTCCCTGGACCGGCTGAAGCCGGAACGACAAACCTGCTGCCCCAAGGCTAACCCGCGCTAAACAGATGCGCCAGTGCTCTGGCGCTTTGCCTCTTTGCGATGCTGGCCTTGCCCAAAGTTCTAGCCAGCGCGCCCCGCCCGCTTACACTGCGCCCCCAATGAAAATTGTTGCAGTCGCCAATCAGAAAGGCGGTGTCGGTAAAACCACCACCACGGTCAATCTCGCAGCGTGCCTCGCTGAACGCGGGGTGCGCACCCTGCTCATCGATCTCGACCCGCAGGCCAACGCCACCAGCGCATTGGGCATCCCCACCGTCGAAGGCAACAGCATCTACGGGCCTTTGCTCGGCCATGAACCGCTCGCCGACAAGATTGCGCGCACCCCTTGGGACAATCTTTTCATCGTGCCGGGCGACCTCGACCTGGCCGGGGCGGAAATCGAAGTGGCACGCGCCGATGATCATCTCACCCGGCTGCGCACCGCGTTTGAGGGCCTTCGCGCCGAAGCCCCATTCGAGTTTGTCCTTCTGGATTGCCCGCCTTCGCTTGGCATCCTCATGACCAACGCCCTGGCCGCTGCCGACGAACTGCTCATCCCGCTCCAGTGCGAATATTTTGCGCTCGAAGGCTTAAGCAAGATCGACCACATCGTTTCCCAAATTAAGGCGAGCGGAGCCAACCCCGATCTGAAGATTGGCGGGATTCTCATGACGATGTTCATGCGCAACAATCTGGCGCAGCAAGTTATCCAGGAGGTCCAGGCCCATTTTAGTGACGTCCTTTTCCAAACCGTTATTCCGCGCACCGTCCGATTGGGCGAAGCGCCAAGCCACGGCAAGCCGATCATCGAATACGAGCCATCCGGCCTCGGCGCCACGGCATACCGCGCATTGGCCGAAGAATTCGCGGCCCGCCACGCGGGGTAAAAGGGGCAGAGACACAGCCCAGCCTCAACGCAGAGGGGCAGAAGGAACGCAGAGGGGAAATTTTAACGCAGAGACGCAGAGACGCAGAGATTTTTAGGGACGGAGAAGGCTTTCATTAAATGCCACGAAACAATGGCTAAGGCTGGCTAATTTTGTGAACGGCATAAGTATCCAAGACGTCGAGCGAGCTTTCGCTTTGAACGCCACTTCAATGAACGGGACACGGGAATTCAGAGTGGAACGATCAACCCCTCTGACTCGGCGAGTTTTTTCTGGTTCGCGTCAAAGGTGAGGAACTCTTTCGCCCCCAGCTCAATAGCTGTCGCAACATGAAGGATATCCATGGATCGATGACCGTTGGCATCAGTATACAATTCACTAAGCCGCTCGGCAGCGCGGTGAACTTCAGGCCACGGAGCAGGAACGGTAAGGACGTCGCCACTGACCAAATCCTCCTTCAAATGCACCAGCATCTTTGTCCCCTCATCCCTTGAGAATCCTTTGGTCGGATCATGGCGATTTAATCGGACCTGGAATCTCACGCCTTGCCTGAACTCATAGAGAAGCAACGTTGTAACCTCCAGCGGCCCAGGCATGGCGGCGAAGTAACTGGCAGCCTGTTGGGAATTAGCCTGCAGCCGATACAAGGCGCAAAAAAAAGAAACATCTGGATAGACTTTCATTATCCCAAATCGTCAGCGAGTTCATCCGCACGCATGGCAGCGATCTGTTCCTTGGTGAAAACGCGTTCGCCCCATGTTTCTCGCAACCTGGCCATGACATCGACTTTAGGACGAGGTCGCTGCGGGGTTGAATTTCCCAACGCCGGGACAAGGGTGGCGATCATCTTGCCTCGCTTGCTGATATTGATGGACTCGCCTTCGTGGAGCCAGGCTTCGAGGCGAGGGAATTGGTTGCGAAGATCCCGGACGGTCGCGGTTTTCATGTGATACACATTATGTCTCACATCACTGATGTCAACCGACCAACTCGCCTCTCGTAATCGACCGCATCCTCGTTCTTTCCCAACTGATCACTGCTTGCTGATTACTTGGTGCCTCGGCGGCCCATCTCCTTGGCACAAATCGCCCTTCTCCCGCATTCGTGTTCATTCGTGTTCATTCGCGGTCCTTGATCCTCGTCCCTCCCGTGCGCTAAAAGGCGTGCTATCGGCGGATCTGCCTCCATAGTCTCGCCCCTTATGCCTTTTCGCGCCCTTGGCCTCAACGCCAACATCCTCAAAGCTGTCCAGGATTCCGGTTACACGGAACCGACTCCAATCCAGACCGAAGCCATTCCGCTGATCCTCGCCGGGCACGACTTGATCGGGATCGCGCAGACCGGCACTGGAAAGACAGCGGCCTTCGTGCTGCCGATCCTGCACAAGCTTTCGGAAACGCCGCTCACTGGGCGAAAAGGGATCCGCGCACTGGTTGTGGCACCGACCCGCGAGCTGGTGGTGCAGATCGAGGAGAACGTGCGCGCGTATGCCAAGCATCTGCCGATCCGCATGGCCACTGTGTTTGGCGGCGTCGGCGAACGCCCGCAGATCGAGGCGCTGCGGTCCGCGGTGGATATCGTCGTTGCGACTCCGGGTCGGTTGCTTGACCTCATCCGGCACGCCGATTTTTCCACGCTCTCATTCCTTGTGCTCGATGAAGCCGATCGGATGCTCGACATGGGGTTCCTCCCGCCGATCCGCAAAATCGTCAAGGCGGTCCCGGTCAAACGCCAGACACTTCTATTCTCGGCCACCCTTTCAAAGGAGATCGAAGGACTCACACACGAGTTTTTGCGGTCGCCAAAAAAGGTGGAGATCGGACGGCGCTCGAATCCGGCGGAGACAGTGACCCAGTTCGTCTACGAAGTCTCAAAGCATCTCAAACCGAACCTGCTGGCGCATCTTCTCCAGGACCCGAGCTTCAACACCGTTCTTGTATTTTCGCGCACCAAACACGGGGCCGACCGGATCGCGCGCAAGCTGGAGAGCTGCAAGATTACCAATGCCACGCTCCACTCCAATCGCTCGCAGAACCAGCGGCTGCGGGCATTGCGCGATTTCAAGTCGGGGGCGGTGCGGGTCCTGGTGGCGACCGACATCGCGGCGCGCGGGATCGATGTGGACGGAATTTCGCATGTGGTGAATTACGATTTCCCAATGCACTCAGAGGATTACGTCCATCGGATTGGACGGACCGGCCGGGCCAAGGCGGTGGGCGACGCGATTAGTTTTGTGACGAATGAAGATCACGCAGCGTTGCGGAGCCTTGAGCGGTTTATCGGACGGGGCATCGTGCGCAAACGGGCCGAAGGCTTTGATTACGCGACTCCCGCGCCTCCCATGGAACCGGCCGGCGAGCGTCGGTTCAATCCGGCCAACCGTTATGGCCGTGGAACCGATGGGCGCGGCGGGGATCAACGCAGTGCGAACTCGCGTGGGGGCCCTCAGCGGAGAAGTGGCGGCGGAGCCGGCCGTGGCGGGCGGGTGCGGTAAGGCGGCTCTCTGTATTATCGTCCCTCGTCCTCGTTCTTATGGGACCCATGGGACTTATAGGACCTATCGTCCTTCGTCCTCGTCCTCGTCCCTCGTCCTCGTTCTTAAGGGACCCATGGGACTTATAGGACCTATCTTTCGAAGGACGAGGAGGATAAAGGCTATTTTAGTAGCAGCGTCGCTGCTGGAGGAGCATGAAACGCATGGCAGCTTTGGCACTCGGATTTTACTCCCCCAGCCCGGCGTTGGGAATCGGCCAGTTCATGGCTGCCGGGCCGCAACTCTTCGCGCAGTTTAATGGTATCCTTCGCAGCCTCGAGCTTGCTCGGATCCAGCGGCCGATGACACTCCGCGCAACTCGATTGCGTTGGCAGCAATATGTCGGTTGTGAGCTTGCTCGTCTTGGCCGCCCCGTGGCAATCCGTGCAGTGCATGTGGGCATGCGGCACATGAGTGAATGGCCCGCGGTGGACCCATCGATCCGCCATCTGGGGCGGAATCACCTTAGGCGCTTTGTTTCCGTCGGGCACCACATCGTGGCACTTGGCGCATCCGGGAAAAAACGGGGCCTTGTTGCTCTTGGGGGTATTGCGTTCCTGTGTCTTTTCCATGGGCGGATCGCCAACGAGAAATACGCGGCGTTCCAGTTCTTCCGCGGTTGTCATTCCACGGGCGGCAAGCGCATCGAACTGTTCCTTGATCTGTTTGCCGACCTCCATGCGATCAGTCACGCCGCGCGTTCGCAACGACTCGGCAAAGTGCAGAGTCAAGCTGCCTGAGCGCAGGAAATCCCTGACCTTCTCTGTATCCCCGTGCGGGATCCGCAACTCCGGCATATCCGGGGCGAACTGGAGGGAATGACAAGTCTGACAATGTTTCTGGTAAGATATCCGTTGATAAGCAACGCCATTGCCGCCGGGTTCATGGCAATGGGCGCAGTTGAGTTTTTGTCCGTTTACCGGCGGAATATCATCAAGCTCATGGCGGGCATGATTGAACTTAATATGAGCCGGATCCCGGAGCCCCTTGGCTTCATAACGAAAGGGCGGATGCCCATCCGCATAACTCTTGAACGGCTTGCCCTCACTTGCATCCGGAGGCGTGATGAACCGAAGCAATCCGTCGCCGATGTTGCGAATCTCGGCGTGGGTGGGCGGATGCGAGTCAGGCAACTTGAGGGATTGGCGGGTCTGGGCGAGAGCCTCCTTGTTATCGTGACACGATTGGCACGACTCGCTTCCGGGGAGCTTCATGGCTTGATGGCCAACATGTTCGCGATGACACGAAGAACAGGCGCCCGCATGAACCAATGGCAGCTCTTTCAAGACACTACGCACCGACATTACCGCGGTTTGCGGTTGATGCAGCATACATCATGATCCTGCCCGCGTTCGGCGCGATCCTTGAGATCCTGCCGGTGTACGCGCGCAAGCCGCTGTTCGCCTATCACATCGTCGCGGGCGCGCTGCTGACCATCACCGCGCTGAGCTTCATCGTCTGG
>JAYUPM010000258.1:0-10388 GCA_043760145.1 Spartobacteria bacterium | reverse complement strand
AATCCATTGAGCTCCCGGTCTCCGCGAATGCATTAAAAAAGGACAACCAGCGGGCCGAGACGATCGTCAATGTGAGATGGGATTTGGGGACGAAGAAGGCAGTCTACACGATGGACGACCGAGTCTACCCGGAGTTGCCGGAACTGACAAAGGCGCTTGCGACCGCGAAGAAGATTGGCGAGACCAAAGTGACCCAGGGGGAGAATCCGACCTTCCGCTGCGTGATCCGCGGGGACCGTGAAGCAAACGCAATCAGCGTCTCGCGGGCAATGAACTGCGCGGCCGAGGCCGGGATAACGGACATCTCTTTTTCAACCACGAACCGGAACTGACCCATGAAACGTTTTGATCCCAATTCGAGCGGCGACGGTCATCCCGGTTTTCAGATCGCCCCGATGATCGACGTGGTATTCGTGATCATGCTCTTTTTCATGGTCATGGCGGGGGCGGTGAAAGTGGAGCGCGAACTCAACACAAAGCTGCCCGGGACGGCGGAGACGAGCGGCCCCACGGATTTCGTGGACGAGATCATTATCAACATCGCCGAGGATGGTGAAGTGCTGCTCAATGACGAGCCGATGGACACCGCAACCAGCAAGGAGATGACACAACTCCGCGGCACCCTGCTTCGGCTCAAGCAGGGCAGCGACGCGGCGAAAGCCCCGACGCTCGTCACGGTGGTGAGCGAACCCGAGGCCAAATACAATCGCACCGTCGATGTCCTCGATGCGCTTGCGGTGGCGCAGATTGAGAACGTCACCTTCACCGTGAGCGAAGAGGAATAAAAAAACGCCCAACGTATGCCGCTCTTTCCTCTCCTCCGAATAACCTTTAGACTCGCTAATACGGTTTACTCTTGGAGTATGAAAGTCGGCTTATGAGCGAATCAAGCGATAATCTGCCTCAAATGAAACGGCCCGGTGTTTGGGCGCGAATCGCAGCGAGCAAACTTCTTTTTGTCAGCATCGTTGTGCATCTCCTTTTCGGTATCGGGGCAACCTACTTCATCGTGCAGCGTGTCCAGGCCAAGCGGAAGCTGACCTTCCAGGGCGGGCCGCCTTCCACCAATCCGAGCAAGCGCGCGCTCGAGCACAAAGTGACGATGGCGCAGAAGAAGAAAACAGGGGGCGCCCCGCCGCAGGCCAAGCGCATAGTCAGTGCGGGCATCGCGAAAGTTTCGCTGCCAGATTTGCCGACGATTCCAACTGCCACCAATGTTGTCCCCGGCATGATGTCCGGCATGGGCGGCGCGGGATTCGGCACCGGGATGGGGGTTGGAAGCGGCTCCGGCAGCGGCATGGGCGGCGGCGGCGGAGGTGGAGGCGGTATGAGCTTCTTCGGATTTCGCGGTGCCGGCGGGGCCGGATTGGTGGGGACCTTTTATGATCTCAAGCAGAAGCGGAATAAGAAGCCCTCCGACGTCAACGCTGGTAACTACACGGACATAGTGAAGAAGTGGGTTGAGGAGGGGCTGCGTGAAAGCATAATTAATGATTACTTCAAAGCTCCGACCAAACTTTCCGCGACGCAGTTCATGATCCCGAACATCGCGGCCGAGGAAGCGCCCAAGGCCTATGGCGTTGAGAAGGACGTTCAACCCGCGCAGTGGGTTGCCCACTACAAGGGGAAAGTTTCCCCGCCCAAGAGCGGCACCTTCCGTTTCGTGGGCGCGGCCGATGATGTCCTCATCGTCCGTTTCGGCGGCAAGATCGTCCTGGATGGCTCGTGGGAGAAGACCTCGACCCTTCAACACAAAACCACACATCACAACGGTTACGGCGGACACCCCGAGCAGGGCTACCCTGAAGGTGAAGATATCCATGTGACCGCCGGCCAGTGGTATGACCTTGAGGTGGTCATTGGCGAGCGACCCGGCGGACGGTTCTGGGCGTGCCTCTGCGTTGCGGAGAAGAATGTCACTTACAAAAAAAACGCCCATGGTATGCCGCTCTTTCCTCTCCTCCGGTTCTCTTCAGGGAAATTGCCCGATGCGGGTGGCATCGAACTCCCGCCGTTTGAGGCGACCGGGGGGATCTGGAAAGCGCAGGCGGCGGGAACGGGCTCCTTGCTCGATTCGCTGAAACGATAAGGATGAGGGTGGCGTGATCGGTGCCGGGTTATAACTCAGACAGTAAGGCCTGATTCGAACCGAGCCCGGGTCGCGGTCAGCGTGTCGCGTGTTGTGAGTTCAAAATGCGGTTCATCTGGAATGCTCTTCCAATCGCCTCCCCATGTCAGCCCCATGCGCTTTCCGATCTTCCCGGCTTCCGCATAAACAGATGATTCCGGGATGTATTTGCCATCTTGAAAAAGCCCGATATCCCAAGCCACTCCGAAGTTGTGATTGCTGCGACCTCCGCGGGCCTTGGTCACAATCGGGCCGGCGCGATTGGTGCCGCGGCCTTGGGCGTATAGTTTATCCTGCTCGGCATAAGTGCGCGTGCCCGAAAGGATATGGAACGTGCGACCTTTCGCTTTGAGTTCAATTGAAAGGGCGCTCATGAACCGACGGGCCATCTTCTGGGCGTCGGGTTGCAGGGTGCGGATTTGCTTTTCACTCCGGGAACTGAACATCCCAAATTCCGTGGCGATCTGTTCGGAGGCCGCTTCGAATTGGGCCGCAGCAGCGAGGCTCCTTGGTCCGAAAACGCGGTCAAGGGATCCGTGATAGAAGCCGGCACTGCGCAGAAACCGTTGCCAGAAAAGCGGATCCGCCGCGTGATTAATCATTACGGCGACGCTGGGGAATCCTCAGGCGCAGAGCCAGCCTAAACGGATCCATGTCCCGAACCACGATTGGATTTTGGCGGCCGCATCAGTTGGGAGGGTGGGGGAATTGGCAAAAGCCTGTTCGCAAGCCACGTCGAGCGAAACGCCATTGGCTAGGGATTTCAGCAGGAGAAAGGATTCCGGCTCGAGCCGCTTATAATAAACAGAGTTATCGACGCGATGAATCGCGAGATGAATGGGAGTCTTGCTGGCGCTGGCGCGCAATCGCAGTCCACGCCGGGGTGCCCGGCTCGAAACCGCGTTGCTCATTGCATCGGTCTCGATCTCGCGCTGCCTGAGTTTTCGGAGCAGGAGATCAATCGGATAACGCAGTTCCAGGAGCGTGAGATACGGCTGGAGCGTGAGTTTGATTTTTGACGGGGCGCGTTGGGTGAGCGTGTTCGGATCCAGGACGGGCTTTGAATCACCGTCGAACGCTTCAATTTTCGCCCACTCCACCTGGACCATTTCGAGAGCGAGATCAGTGAACGGATGAGTCAGCTCGGGGTGGTCTGGCAGATAAGCGGCAAGGTATTGGCCGAGGTCCCGCAGGTTCCATGATTGGGAGCCGATGGCGTGGAGATATGCGGCCGCCAGGCGGTCGAATTTGCGATTGCCCAGCACGGCGCGCAGCCCCGGAAAATCCTCCGCAAACGCGCCGAGCAACCGCCACCAGTATTGTTGATTGTAAATCTGGAGCCGCTCGAGCGAGCTAAGACGGTCGTTAGGCGCAATCAACGCCTTCGCGTCCGCAGTCGAAGCCGGTGCCATGCGGTCGTTGGCGGTCAAGGGTTGCATCACCAGCGCCGCCATGGAGCGTTGGATGGCCGCCAGCGAAGGCGCGGTGGAATTACGCGGCCTTGGCTTTTGCATTGGGTAAAAACTTACCGGCCTTGAGTGCTTCGCGATGGACTTCGGAAAAGGACGGGATCCGATCATCCCATTCGAGCAAAGTGGCCGTGGCGCCGCAGCGGGCAATGGCTTGGGAATAAAGTTTCCAGACCGGGTCGAGCACCGGATGATCGTGGGTATCGAGGATGTATTTCTCGAACTTTGTGTGTCCCGCAATGTGGATCTGCGCCACCCGGCCATGTGGGACGTTTTCAAGATAAAGCGAAGGATCAAACCCGTGATTGCGTGAGGAGACGTAAATGTTGTTCACGTCCAGGAGGATCCCGCAATCAGCGCGCTCGACGACTTCACTGAGAAATTCCCACTCACTCATCTCCGATGCGTGAAAGGCGGCGTAACTGCTCACGTTTTCCACGGCGACCGGGAGGCCGATATAATCCTGGACTTCGCGAATGTTGCGGGCGGTCTTTTCCACCGCCTCCCATGTGTAAGGCATGGGGAGAAGATCGTGCGTGAAACGGCCATCGACGCTGCCCCAGCAAAGGTGATCGGAAACCCACGGGGTTTTGGTGCGCCGGGTGAGTGTCTTGAGTTTTTTGAGGTGATCGCGATTGGGCCGGCTGGCGTTTCCGAAATACATCGAGACCCCGTGCTGGACCACCCGGTATTGCTCAAGGATTTGGTCGAGCACATGCAGCGGCCGGCCGCTATCCACCATGTAATTTTCCGAGATGATTTCAAACCAATCGACGACCGGTTTCTTTTCCAGGATATGCCGGTAATGCGGCACCCGGAGTCCGATCCCGATCCCGTAATCGGTGAAGGCGTTAAAGCGGGATGCCGGCATTTATGGGGAAAGGATGAAGGATGAATTATGAAGGAAGAGTGAGAGACTGAAAAAGAATCATGGCCGCAGCGGGAGCACCGCCGCGGCCATGACAGAATCACTTACTTGACTGGGTGAACGGGTTTGCCGTCTTTCACAGCACAGCCGCCCTTGCCTTTGCAACTGTTCTTGCCTTGGCAACCGTTGTCGCCGGATTTGCAGCCGCCTTTGCCTTTGCATGCATTCTTGCCTGCGCAACCATGGGTGGCGCCTTTCTCTGTTCCTTTGTCGTCAGCGAGAACGCCAGCAGGAGCGTTGTCGGTGCTGGCGGCTGAGGCGGTGGTGACGAATCCGCCGCTGATCATTCCGGCGAGGGCTGCCCCTGCGAGGAGGGCTTTAGTGGTGATGGGACGTTTCATATGGATTACTTTCTACTGGTTTGTTTTTTGGTTTCTACGCCCTCCTCCCCCAAGGTATTCGGAGGAGGCGGCGCAAAATCGTTTAGCGGGGTGGAAGGTGTTGTGGGGGTTTTGGTTCGACGCAAGAGGATCGGTTTTATTCCTGATTTTTTATTTGATCCCGTTAAAGGCTTCCAGAAGAAGGGGTTGCGTCAGGATCTCCGGAAGCACTGTCGGTTTTCCATCCCTTGAATAAAGCACGTATGCCGGCACCCCCACCCGCCCAAATTCCTTGAGCGTTTGCGTGATCACAGGGTCGAATTTGGTCCAGTCCGCTTTCAAGGGGAGTATCTTCTTGTCCCGAAGCGCCGCCCGGACCGGTTCTGTTTCCAGCACAAAGCGCTCGTTCGCCTTGCAGTTTAAACACCAATCCGCCGTGAAATCGACGAACACGGCCTGGCCGCGCCCGGTGGCTTCGCTCACGCGTGCCGGAGAGAAAGGTTCCCACGCGATCCCGTCCTTCGCGCTTTTGTGGTGAAGAAAGAACCACCAACTCCCCGCGATCAACGCGACAATGATCACGATGGTTCGCGGGCTTCGGGAAAAGCCATAAATCCAACTTGCGATGGCGACCACTAGAAGAAAAGCGCTCAGGCTAACAAGGCTGTCGATCCCATGACTGCGCCCGAACACGCCCAATAACCAAATCACGACGGCGAGCAGTATAAAGCCCATGAACTGCTTCATCTTCTCCATCCATGCGCCGGGTTTCGGGAGAAAGCGCATCCATGCTGGCTGCCAGGTCAGGAGAAAATATGGGAGGCTCATTCCGGCCGCGATGACAGTGAAGATGAGGAAAATGATGTGAGCTGGCTGGACAAAGGCGAACCCGAGGACTGGTCCCAACAAAGGCGCGGTGCAGGAGGTTCCCAGGAGCGTCGTGAACATCCCGTGGACGAACGCGCCTCTATAGCCGTCCTTGCGCGATAAACTATCGAGCTTGGTCGCCGCGTCGCTGCTGATGGTGATCTCGAACACGCCGAACATGGCGAGGGCAAACGCGAACACCAACGCAATCAGGCCCGCGAGCAGGAATGGGTTTTGGAATTGGAAACCCCATGTGAGTCCGTGCCCCGCTGCTTTAAAGCCGGCGACCAGCGCAGCTAATCCGAGGAAGAACGCAAACACTCCCGCAACAAACGCCAGGCCGAGTCGGAAGACGCGTTCCGGGGCTTCGCCAGCTTGCTGGACAAAGCCGAATATTTTCAGGGCAATGACCGGAAGCACGCATGGCATCAGATTTAAGATAAGGCCGCCGAGAAATGCGCCCCAGAGGATGGCGAGAAGGCCGGGGCCGCTTGGAAGCGTGGGGGGGCGAGTTGAAGCAAGTGGAGTATCGGAAGTAACAATCCAACCTTCACGCGGGCCGCCTTCCTTATGCGTGACCAATACTCCTTGCCGGACACTCCCTTTCGTTTCGCTCAGGTATGGGAGCCGGATCGTTCGCGCCCCGTCAGCGTGCGGTTGGCTGACAACGGGATGCCCCAACTTAATCTCTCCTTCCGGGATCGGAAAGAACTCCACTGTCAACTCGTTTGGAACTCTGCGGAGCTCAATTTGAAGTTCCTTGGGTGTCGGTTTCCAGGTGAGTTCAAACGGAGGCTTTGTGCTCTTCGGGAGTTGTGCCCGCCATTTCGCGAAGAGTTCGGCATTGGCCGGGGTGCTCTCTTTTCCAATCGCTAGATTGACGGCGACATCGCCGTTTCCGGGGACACAAGTTTCTTTGCACACAAGCCACTGGAGACTCGCCTTGAGATCAACCGTCTTGGTCGGAAGAGCTGTGGGTGGAGTAATCTCAACTAGAAGCATCACCTCATTTTCGTATGTAAATGTGAGTTGATCGCCTTCAGACGCATGGGCAGTCGGCAGCGGCCATTGGATCGGGCCTGCGGTGAATCCATCCGGCAATTCCCACTCGATCGTCGTTGGGGCCCCGGAATCGCCGCCAAATTGCCAATAGGTGTGCCACCCGGGTTCGATTGTGAGCAGGACTCCAACGGTGAAAGGTTTGCCAGGGAGGATTGTGGCACTCTCCGCAACCAAGCTCGGGGTGGTCAGCCGTTTACCCTGATACTCCTGCGCCTCGGCAGAAAACATCAGCCCAAGGAAGGCGATCGCGAAAGTTAAAATCGAGCGGGTCATGGGTAGGGAGCGAGCGGAGGTCGGGCGCAGGATCGGAATATGGCCCATGCTTGAGGTGTATGGCAAAGGGGGATTTGCCGAGGGTTTGTAGTCCCGGCTTCAGCCGGTCCGGTGAGGCGAAGTCAAAAGTCAGAATAAAAAATGAAGAAGTGTGGGAATGCGCCTCCACCGCATAAATGCGGAACTACAAACCCCGGAATGCGCTAAACAGATACGAAGCCGCCCTTGTAATTCGTGGGCGGCTGGAAGCCGCCCCTCCTTCAAAGCTGCGTAAACAAGGCCGCCGCAGCCGTGTATCCGTGGATGAAGTTTTTCCCGCCCACTGGGCCGATCTCGCCATTGCAAAATATCCCGGCACTCGCATGCTGGCCGAAGACTTCCTGCAGCACTCCAGCATCGTGATCCGGAGTGCCGAATAGTTCGCGGCCCCGGCCATTGCACGGGAATAAGAGCGAAGCAAAAGGCTGAATCCCGTTACTCGCTTTGTCTGTTGCAAGATGTCTCAATTCGGCATCGGCACTGCGCGCATCGCGGAGCTGGAACTGCAATGTCTGTCCCACCCTGGGATACGCGCCCACCGCGATGACTCCATTATCCGGATCCGCCCCGATCAGGTTGCGGATAAGAAAATCGCCTGTCTTAAAATCATCGACATACTCGGAGGTGGCGAGCCCCGCGAAAAGGTTGCCCTGGGCGATCGCCTTGTCTGCGTTGGATAACTGGGCAAAGGTTTCCTGGAGTATTTCGTAAGAAGGGCGTGACCCGAGTGAGAGGACAAAATTCTTTTCGACCCCAGTGATGGTAAATGGTTCACCAACAGGACGGCATCCCTGGCTTACCAATGATTGTATCTGCACGCCGCCATGGAATCCCACGGCCACTGCGCCTTCGATGAGTTCCCGGTCCCGATAAATGAATATCTCATCCCCCGCGGCACCTCCGCTGGCTGCTGCCCCAATGGTCGGGATTCCCGGATAGGCCCGGTTCCATTCCTGGAGCCAGTCTTCGATAGGGAGCGTGGTCGGATCGGCGAGCACGGTCCACGCATTGACTTGATCGGGAGCGACCCGAGCTTTGCGTGTCCAAAATCCTGGCTCCTGTGCATCGAGATCCGTGGGGGAAATCGGGACGACATGGATGGTGGTGTTGGGCAGATTAAGAAAGAGCAGGGAAAATCCGCTGACGTGTTCGGCTTCTTTCCCTGCGCCAACAAGGCCCGAACCACTGGAGCCTGCCAGGATCGGGACATGCCCATGGAGCTGAATCAGTTCCAGAAAATCGGTGAGATGCGGCCTGTAATCCGCCGAGGCAAAAACAAACCCGCAACTGACATGACCGCCCGCTGCCACCAACGCCTCATGCGCCGCGTTGATCACCGATTGCTCGGAATACGGAGCCAGGACCAAGCGGGAGGCGGCGGAGTTACTCATCAGTTGCTAGGTGTTAGTTACTTGGTGGGGGTAAACTGAGGCCATCGGTCCGTGCGGAACGGGGAGGCGGGGAGGTTTGCGGCATTGACCAAATTGCATTCAGGATTATCCGCCCATCCGTAACGAACCGCAACGGGCTTGGCCACCTGCGGACTTGAAACCAGGACGTGATCGCCTTCGATTGTGATGTCTGCCCAGACAAATTTCTGGTCTTCGCCCGCGATCGCAAATCCTTTGATCTTGCCGCCATCGGAAGCCTTGAGATCCTCGGAATGGCGGAAGTTGAGGCGGATTTTGTCTCCCTCTTGTTGGTGGCCAGTGTAGAGCGGGCCCGAGTCGGGGACTTCCTGGAAATAAACGGAAGCTTGGGCAATCAAGGCGAGCCTGCGTCCGACTTCCTGTTTGTTTTTTGGATGAATGTCTTTGGGATCACCGATGTCGATCGCGACCGCCATCCCGGTGCGTGCCAAATCGAGGGTCATGAGTTGTGCCTCTCGTAATTCGGCCCAACGGCTATCTTCGGGTTGCCCGCTAAAATCAACGTTCCGCGCATTGAAATTGGCCAGTTGCACAAATAGAAACGGCAACTCCGCGCGCCACCCAAGGCGCCAGCTCATGATCATCATTGGAAAAAGTTTCTGATACTCCTTGGCCCGGCTGGCATTGGCTTCGCCCTGATACCATGTGGCCCCTTGAATTGTGTAAGGAAGGATCGGCGCGATCATCCCGTTAAAAAGTGAGGCCGGGCTGTCCTTCGCATCCCCACCTTTTGGGCGATGCGGAGCTTGCGGAACTGGTGTTCCATCCGCCTTGGCTCTCTCAGCGGCAACTTGCCAATCAGCGGTTGCTTTGTCGAAAGTTTCCTTCGCCTTGGGGTAAGCCGCCTTGATATTGTCCCACTCGTCGATGAGCGGCTTCAAATCCGGGTCGCCCGCAAGGACTTCTTTTGGTGTCCAGTATTCCGCCGGGGTGCCGCCCCACGACGTGTGAATCAATCCGACGGGCCGCTTCACATCCTGAAGTAGTTTGCGCCCGAAGTAATAACCGACCGCTGAAAAATGTGGGACGGTTTGCGGCGTGCAGACCTCCCATTTTCCAACGCAATCCGTTTGAGGCTCAGCTTGGGCGGATTTTTTAACCGTGAACATCCGGAGTTCCGGGAAGTCGGCGGCGGCGATCTCGTCCTGGGGATTTTTGGAGTCGGCGACATTCCATTCCATATTGGATTGGCCAGAGCAGACCCAGACTTCACCGGCAATCACGTTCTTAACAGTAATCGAGTTCTTACCCTTGATGACCATGTCACCCGCGCTTCCTGCTGCAAGCTGGGTGAGTTTCACATCCCATTTCCCATCGGCCCCGGTGACGGTTTTGCCGCTCGCTGCGCCGAACTGGATCTCCACCGCTTCCCCCGGCTCGGCCCAGCCCCAGACGTTCGCCCTGGTCTCCTGTTGAAGAACCATGTTTTCGCTGATGATCGCCGGTAATTTAATGTCCGCCCACGCGCCATTCCCGAGAAATAGTGATAGCGCTAGTGAAGAGAGGGTGGGGGTTTTCATGGCGGCTCGATCCTTTAACGCAGCCCGCACTCGGGGGGCGAGGCATTTTCCTTAAAGTGGCAGAGCCGTCCGTATCTGGTTTCTTCTTCCTCGTGGCAGAGGCGTCCCGCCTCTTTCTTCTCTGAACCAACGGCGAGACGCCGTGTATCTGTTTAGCGCGGGTTAGCCCGGGAGCAGGTTTGTAGTTCCGGCTTCAGCCCAATGCCTTTAAGGATTCGAAATGACGAAAGCATTACCTCCATCTTTGGGCGTTGTGGCAGGAACGTAGCGCAGACTTCCAAGTCTGCCGTGTCGCAGGTTTCCAAACCTGCACGGCTATGAAATTGCGATTGCTGTTCGAATTTCGAGAGAT
>JAYUPM010000257.1:0-10421 GCA_043760145.1 Spartobacteria bacterium | reverse complement strand
TGTTCGGCAGGGAATCCACGCCTTTGAGGAAGAAATGTTCGGTGCCGCCAAGGTAAGGGCCGAGGGCAGTGCCACTGAAACTCTTGCCGAAGACCAGGCTGTATCCGACAGCCCACCAGAGAATGGTCACCAAGCCGGCGCACGCCAGACATTGGGCACAGACGGAGAGGACGTTCTTCTTGCGCACCAAGCCGCCGTAAAAAAGGGCGAGGCCGGGGAGTGTCATGAAGAGGACGAGCGCGGCACAGACCATCATGAATCCGTTATGGCCGGGGCCGGCGACGCCACTCGTAAGAGTAGTGAGTGCTTTGCCATCCTTGTCCTTGGCGGTGGGATCTGTGTTCTGGATATAAGCCTCCAAGCCCGCTAGGCGCTGTTCGATTGTTGCCGCAGGGGCATCGGCGGCAGCGGCAGGCGCCGGGGGTTCGGCTGGGGCAGCGGCTTCGGCGGGAGCTGGAGCGGGAGCAGCGGCCTGGGCAAAGGCGGAGCTGCCCACGGACGACCACGCAAGCGCGGCCACTAGGGCGAGGGTGAAGAGTTTAGGCAATCGTTTCATTTCTGACTTCAATGTTTAAGGGTTGGGGCTTGCTGTGATCGGTTCCGCGGCCGTGGCTCCAGTTTTGGGTTTGGAGATCGGCTGGCGGCCTTTAGCAAGCAATGTACCACCCGCCAGAAAGATGGTCATTTTAGAGGGGAATTGACCGAAACGCCGGGTGACTTCACTGAACTCCGGCTGGTCAGAATCGACCACTTTTTACCGGGCAGGACAAAAAGCGACAGCTCTCACCGCCCCGTTGCCCGTCCCACAAAGAGCCTGGCACTCTATCTTGGCACAACGCGATTTCACGCCCGCGGATGCGCGGAGTCGTATGCTTTTTTCAGCCGTTCCACAGTGACGTGGGTGTAAATCTGCGTGGTCGAAAGGCTCGCGTGGCCGAGCAGCGACTGGACACTGCGCAGATCGGCGCCGCCGTCCAAAAGATGGGTTGCGAAGCTGTGCCGGAGCTTGTGCGGGCTGATTTTTAGGGCGATCGAGGTATGGCCCAGATACCGCTTGAGCAGGAGCCAGACGGATCGGGCACTGAGCCGTTTCCGGAGTTTGCTGATGAAAAGCGGCCCGGCATTCACCCCAGCCGCGTGCCGGTATTTCTGAATCGCTTCAAGCGCGGGGGCCCCGACCGGGACGATGCGTTCCTTGCGCCCTTTGCCAAACACGCGGACGGTTTCGCTAAAGGAATCGATGCTTTCAACATTTAGGCCAACGAGCTCCGCGAGGCGCAAACCGCTGCTGTAAAAGAGTTCCATGATGGCGACATCGCGGGCAGGCATCCAGGTGGGCGCTTGTTCCGCTTTTTCCACCCGTAACGGGGCGCTCAGGAGCTCATCGATCTGTTTGCCGGTAAGGACGATTGGCAGTTTTTTCTCAAGTTTCGGCAACTGGACTTCCTTGAGGGGATTGATTTTCAGGCCATGGCGTTGGGCGAGGAATTTAAAGAATGTCCGGAGGGCGGCGAAGTGGAGCCGGATGGTGGGTCGGGCCATTCCATTTTTGCTGAGGGCGAAAAGGTAACGGCGGAAATGATCGGGAGTGAGTTCGAGCCAACCCGGCAACTCGGGTTGTTTGCGAAACCCGGCCATGGCATGGCGATAATTAACGACGGTGCGCGGGGAAGCGTTGCGCTCGACTTCCAGCCATTGGAAGAAGGCGTCGGCGTATCGATCGCGTTTTTTTGGGGGTAACAAGTGGACGGGGTGGAATGGCGCTTGGTTAAGCGGACTGCCATTGCTGAAGGGGCAATTGAAAATTACATATTGAAAATTGAAAATTGAAAATTTGGGGAAGAAGAACGCTGGGTATGGCTCGGTAGCGCCCCTCCAATTTTCAATTTTCAATCTCTTCTCCGCCACGAACGATAAAGCCACTTAACCTACCGCGACCCACCCCGTCACCCTGTCACCCCTCTTCTTATCGCCTGCCCGTTAGCGGGGCCAGTTCCGCGGGCTGCCCGGTGGCGCCGACTTCACCGGTGCGCGAGGTGGCGCGGGTGAATGAGAGCGTGGCTGAGCGCTGTTCGGCGTTATCGGGCGATTGGGCAACAATCGGGATGACAAAGTCGCCATCGGGCAGTGTGAAATGATAGCGAAAACTACCGTCGGCCTTGAGCTTGATCTGTTTGCCCTCGATGGAGAGCGTCGCATCGGGGTGGGTGCCGCCGTAGAAAATGATCTCGGCGTTGACGTGCATAAAAAAGCCGCGTTCACGCCGGACACTAAATGGCTGGGCGCTCCAGCTTGAGCCGCCGCTGAAAATGGCGCCGCTAAAAAGGCTGCTCTCGGATTCCCCCAACTTTTGATAGAATTGAGAGGCCAACTCGCCGCCGTTATCGGCCTGGAGTTTTTCGAGGAGTTCTTTGCGAAGGAGCTGATCAATTTCGCCTGAACCCATCCCGATCCGGTCGATTAGACTGGAACCCAAAAGTGCCGCCAGCAATGCGCGCTGTTCCTCGGTCCAATTCGGCGCCTGGCCCGCGGCGAATGCCAGTTGGCGTCCTTCGCTGGTGATCCGCGAGACGGCTTCGAGAAGAGTTTCGCCTTCGCGCATATGTTCAGCGACCAGCTCGAGCAGCCGCTCGAAAGCTAGGTGCGCGGGAACGGTTGCAAAGTGCGCTTCCCCATCCTCGGCCAAGGCGTCTGGCGGGGTCCGAGCCAGGGACGATTGGGCGATCTGATTCCATGCGCCGCCTTTCTCAAAGAACCCGAGCTCAGCGATATAATCGGTGTCCGGCTTGCCAACGGGCACATACCAGTTACGGGCCTCGGGCTTGACCTCAACCATGGTTTCCTCGGCCCCCTGGGCGGTCCGGATTTTGAGGAAAAATTGCGCGACATTGTAGCGATGCTGCCGCGCGGGATATTGAGTCCAATTAAAATCCCAATACGCAAAGAGCCAGCGGGGGTCACGAGCCACTAGAAAAAGGGTGTCCTCATTGTAGCTTTCAGGGAGGGGGCCGAGATCCTCATACGCGGGCGCTTGCTGGTTTCGTCCTAGGCCTCCCTGCGTTGCGCCGAACTTGTGCACATCCGCCTCCGACCCGCTCCCGAGCACCGGCTCCTGGGAAATCGAGAACGCGGCTGGGCGTTTTTCTTTCACTGCTGTCACTTTGGGTGATTCCTTTTTTTTGCCCATGGTCGTTAAGGATTTGTGGGAGTTTATCCCTTCAAAAAAACTGCGGTCACGGTTAGGACCCGGGGTCTCCTGCGTCAACCAGTTTCTTGCACTGCGCGCTCCCTCTAGACAAATTCAGGGTGCCCTCTGATCCGTTCCCGCCAAGAAACTGTATTTTCCGACTATCATGCTCACCAAGCGCATTATCCCCTGCCTCGATGTCCATGACGGTAAAGTCACGCGCGGCGTCCAATTCGGCCGGGCTGAAGACGGCGGCTTGCGCAATGTCGGGGATCCGGTGGAGCTCGCGGTTCGTTACAACGAGCAGGGGGCCGATGAGATGGTTTTTTTTGATATCACGGCCAGTGCCCATGGACGGGAGTCGATGGTGGAAGTCATTCGACGCACGGCGGAACGCTGTTTCATGCCGCTCACCGTCGGGGGCGGGATCCGGACCACCGAAGATATGCACGCCATGCTCCATGCCGGGGCGGACAAGATCAGTATCAATTCGAGTGCGCTGGCCACTCCGGAGCTGATCTCTGCCGGAGCCAAACGGTTTGGGAGCCAATGCATCGTGGTTTCAATCGACGCGAAAAAAGTTGGGGCGGATCGTTGGGAAGTCTTTAGCCATGGGGGCCGCAAAGCCACCGGCCTTTGTGCGATTGATTGGGCAAGGAGAGCTTTTGCACTGGGAGCCGGGGAGATCGTCCTCAATTCAATCGACGCCGACGGAACAAAAGCCGGCTATGATTTGGCGATCACGCGACGGATCAGCGAGGAAGTCGGGATCCCGGTGGTGGCCAGCGGGGGAGCGGGGACGTTGGAACACATGGCCGATGTTTTGATCGAGGGAAAAGCAGATGCCGTCCTGGCGGCGAGTATCTTCCACTTCGGCGAATATACGGTGGGAGAGGTGAAGGAGTATCTGGCGGGGCGCGGGTTACCGATCAGGAGGAAATGACGAAACCAGAATGACGGAATGCCAGGCTCTTTATGGGAAGGGCTCGGATGCTCCGTGAATGGATGATGGCGAATGTTGGTTGGGCCCCGATCCCCCGTTGACCCTTCGAATAGAGTGCCAGGCTCTTTATGGGAAGGGCTCGGGTGCTCCGTGAATGGATGATGGCGGATGTTGGTCGGGCCCCGATCCCCCCAAAAAGCCGCAATAGAGGGCGCGGTTTGTCGCCAGGGGGTGGGGAGGAAATAACGAAACCAGAATGACGAGCAATTCCCTCGTGCCAAAATCGTCATTCTGGTTTCGTCATTTCCCATATGATGCGGACGACTTGGGCTGTGGCTCGGACATTGTGGACCCGGAAGATCGCTGCGCCTTGGAGCATTCCTTGGACGACGCACGCGATGGTTCCGGCATCGCGGGTGGCTGGGTCGGGTTGGTTGAGGACTTCCCCAATCACCGTCTTGCGCGAAACCGGGAGGAGGATTGGGCGGCCGAATTTGTTGAGCCTGTTTAGTTCGCGGTAGATCCGGAGATTATCGGGGAGTTGCTTGGCGAAATCGATGCCGGGATCGAGAATGATAGCGTCGCGCTCCATGCCAGCTGCGAGGGCCATCGCGATCTTTTCTTCGAAGAAAATATTCAGGCGTTCCATGACATCGTCGTAAGCGACATCGGTATGGGCCACTTTAGGTTCGCCGATGCTGTGCATGATCAGCAGCGCCGCCCCGGTCTCGGCGCAGATACGGGCATTCGCGTCGGTGGGGAGCGCCCCGATATCGTTTAGGATATGGCCCCCGCAAGTGAGTGCGGTCCGGGCCACGGCGGGGCGCCATGTGTTGATCGATAGCAGCGCGGAACTTTTCCATTGCTCGATGAATGCGCAGAGTTGATCCGCTTCTTCCATTTCGCCAATCGCGGCCCGGTTGGTGCGGGCGCTTTCGGCTCCGATGTCAATGATATCTGCGCCTTGCGAAACGAGCGTGTGGGCATAGGCGATCGCGCGGTCGATCTCGACAATCCCGTCCCCGGAAAATGAGTCGGCACCTAGATTGACGATCCCCATCACCAGGGGCCGGCGAGGAAAGAAGAGTTCCACCCCACGGGCCCGCAGCTTCATGGGTTGGGAATGGCGTGCAACGGAACAAACCGGCGGTTGCGGCCGCTGAATCGCACGGTCTCCCGGAACCCGATCTCGAGTGCGAGCGCGGTTGCCTCGGCAAAGCCCGCGCCGAGTTCGTTGAGAGCGTGGGCGTCGGAGTTGATCAGGAGCGGGACCCCGGCAGAATGAGCGAGTTCGAGAAACTGACGCGCTGGATAAAGCTCACGGCACTCTTTGCGCAGGCCGGCGGTGTTGATTTCGAAAGCCATGCCGGTATCCGCCAATGCCGCGACGGCTGGTTCGTAGAAGCGCCTCAGATCGCCCTCGGGACGGAACCCGAATTTTTTTGGGAGATCGGGATGGGCGACGAAATCGAAGAGGCCGCTTCGGATACAGCGTTCGTAAGTGAGCCAATAACTGCTCCAGATTTCCGGGGCCTCACCGGAATGGCGGGAGATGTATTTTGGATTATCGAGTGCCCAATCCGCATCGCCTTGCTGGGGAAGATAATGGACGCTGCCGATCAAAAAATCCCACGGGGCAAGGGTCGCGAGCTTCTCGATCCATGCTTCGCGGCCGGGAATGAAATCGCACTCCAAGCCGAGCCGGATCGTGAGTTGCGGGAATTTCTGGCGGGCTTCCTCCACGCGCTCGAGGTATCGTGGAAGATCTTCGATCCGCATCCGCCAGTCATCGAAGGGCTCCGGCATCGGGTTGTGATCGGCGAACCCGATTTCTTCCAGGCCAAGTGCCACGGCTCTTTCCGCGAACTCGACCGGCCAGCCCGTGGCGTGGAGGCAGAGCGGCGTGTGGATGTGGTAATCGGCGAGACTCATGGAGGAGAGGGGCGGAGACTAAGCAGATTTTTTGAGAAGGGGCAGTTCATTGACGGGACGCATCGTCTCCCGCGCCAGCGTTTTGGAGTGCGCCTGTCCTCTGGCGCTTTCGGAGGGTCTGCGGGTTGGAGTATTCTCGGTTGGATTGAATCGGTCGCGCAATCGTCCGGTGAAAGGAAAAGCGGCAGAGGACAGCCGCACTCCAAAACCTTGCGGAGTCGCGGGGCGCTTTTCGGAAGTCACCAAATTTTCCTCGTCACTCGCCCTTGAAGTTCGTGAAGCTACTTCCAATGAACTTCATCGATTCCGTTTTTCAGAAACTGAAGCGGCATCCCAAGCGGATCGTTTTCCCGGAAGGCACCGAGCCGCGGGTGCTTCGCGCCGCCGCGCGTTTTGTGAAATTGCAGCTGGGGGCGCCGATTGTTCTTGGGAAAAAAGCGCAGATCGAGCGGCTGGCGTTGGAGGAGAAAATCGACCTGGATCATATTGGGATTATTGACCCGGAAACGGCGACCGACTTGCCGATCATGATTGAGCGCCTGGAGAAACTGCAGCGGTATCGGGATCTCGGGCCGGATGCGGCTCGCGAGATTCTGCTGCAGCCGAATTATTTTGCGGCCCTGATGCTCCAGTATGGGCAAGTGGACGGGCTGGTTACTGGCGCTGCAGAGACCAAGAGCAGCACGTTGCGGCCGCTGATCCAGTTGATCAAACCGGCCCCGGGCGTCACGAGCATCTCAAGCTGCATGATGCTTGATCTCTCGAACAAACGGTATGGCGAACGCGGGGTGATGTTCTTTGCCGATTGCGCCGTAATTCCCGATCCGACGGTGGATCAACTCGCATCCATTGCGATCCAGACCGGGACGATTTGTCGGCAACTGACCGGGATCAAACCACGGATCGCGATGCTGAGTTTTTCCACCAAAGGGAGCTCCAAGTTGCCGTCCCCGGCCAAGGTCGCAGCGGCCACAGCGCTTGCCCGGCAACGGGCATCCGAGCAGGGGATCGAGATGGAAATCGATGGTGAGTTGCAGGCCGACTCCGCTCTTTTGCCTAATCTCGGGGGACTCAAGGCACCACAGAGTTTGGTCGCGGGGCGTGCCAATGTGCTCATTTTCCCTGACCTCAACAGCGGAAATATCGGAGTTAAACTGGTGCAATACCTGGCCGGGGCGGATTCTTATGGGCAGCTTTTGCTCGGGCTCTCGAAGCCGTGCGCGGATCTGTCCCGGGGCGCTTCAGAGGAGGACATCCTGGGAGTGGCCGCGATTCTTGGTTTGGAAGCGATCGAATACCGCAAGCTCTATCCGCCAACGAGCGTTGAAGTTTAGGAGGTCGCACAGCAGAACCGCTGGCTTGGATCCATGAACACCATAACCCCGCGTATTTTTGTGGCTGCGACCCAGCAGAATGATGGGAAGACGACCACGTCGCTCGGGCTTTTTGCGGCGCTCCGCAAGCGGCTCGGACGGATCGGATTTATCAAGCCCGTGGGCCAGCGCTTTGTGGAAGTCGAGGGGCATCGGATTGATGAAGATTCAGTCCTCATCGATCAAACTTACAGCGTCCACACCCCGCTGGAGGCGATGAGCCCGATCGCGGTGGAGCCCGATTTTACCCGGCGTTATATCGACAACGAGAACAACGACTTTCTCATCCGCCGGATCCAGAACTCGTTTGACCGGGCAGCATGGGAAAAGGACTTCGTCATTATCGAGGGGACCGGGCATGCCGGGGTGGGATCGGTCTTCGATCTTTCCAATGCGCGCGTGGCCAGCCTGCTAGCGAGCAAAGTGGTGTTGGTGGTCAAAGGCGGGATCGGGCGGACAATCGATGAAGTCGCATTAAACATGGCGCTCTTTGAGAAGGAAGGAGTCGAGGTGGTCGGGGTCATAATGAATAAGATCCTGCCCGATAAATTTGAAACCGTCCGCGATTTCGCCCAGCGCGGCTTGAAACGCCTGGGCATTGATCTGATCGGCGCCATTCCCGATGAACCGCTCCTTGCCAATGCCACGCTGGGACAAGTCTGTCGGACCATCGGCGGCGACTTCATCAATGGAAAAGCGCGGTCCCGGCGGCGCGTGGAAAAGGTGGTTATCGGCGCGATGAATTCCACGCACGTGATGCAATATTTCAAGGCGGGGACGCTGGTAATAACGCCGGGCGATCGGGAAGACGTGATCCTGGCTGCGCTTTCAACGAGTGCCTTGAGTGAACACGAAGGACAATCGATAGCGGGCCTTGTCCTCTCAGGCGATCTGCTCCCGCACCAGAGCGTGCTCGATCTTCTCTCCAACTCCGAGGTGCCGACCATTACGACATCGCTCGACAGTTATACCGCCGCCAATTCCATCCACTCGATGACGGTCAAAACGCAACCCGGCGACGTGGAGAAAATCGACAAGATCCAGCTGTTGATTGAGCGGTATGTGGAAGTCGAACGGTTGCTCGGGAAACTGGGGGAATGATGCGTGATGCGTGATGCGTGATCCGTGAGAAGGTTTACGGGAGCGGGATTGTTTCTGTTACGTGGTGGGATTCAGGAGGGTCTTCGTGGAATGTCGTGGAGCGCTGATCGGGGATCATCACAAGAAGTAACCGGGTGATCTGTGCAAGGATATCCATTCGATGGGTAACGATTTTGTCGGCCAGCAAATGCCGGGCGTCGAAATACCATGTCCGACTCTCCCGGGCAGAGCCGAGGGCATATTCGTAAAAGCGAACGCGATCCTTTCCGGACCCGCGCGAATAACCCTCAGAGATATTTGCGCCAATTGAGCCTATTGCGCGGTAGAGTTGCCCCGCTAGATCTGCAGTTCGTTTGTCTCCGATGAGCACAGTCACGTCACTCCACGCAATGTCCGCCAATAACAACGCCAGCCGATACGCCTCCACCTTCCAAAGCGGATCCCCTGTAATCGAGTCCGCCACGGTCTCCAACCAGTCGCGGTAGTTCATTCGTCCATCCTCACGAATCACGAATCACGGATCACGAATCATTCCTTAATCAGTCCCGGAAGTTTTTGAAATCGAGGACGACTTCAAAATTTTTGCCCCGGCAGAACGCGATCACGGCCTGGAGATCGTCCCGGTTTTTTCCCGTAACCCGGATTTGACGCTCCATAAGCGCGCACTGGACTTTGAATTCCTCAGCTTTGATAGCCTTGGTGATTTCCTTGGCTTTCTCGCCTTCAAGGCCTTGTTGGACCTTGAATTCCTGCGTGGCATGACCCAAGGGCGAGATGGCCGGATCGAGGCGTTCGATGTTGCGCAGGTCCACGTTGCGCTTGGCGATCTTGCCGACCACGATTTCGCTTAAGCTTTTAAGGCGGCTCGCGTCTTCGGCACTGAGCTTGATTTTGTTTTCCTTGGCATCGAGCTCGATGCTGGCCTTGCTTCCCTTGAAATCGAACCGCGTCGCGAGCTCTTTGCGCGCTTGGTTGATCGCGTTGTCGAGCTCCTGTTTGTCTACTTCCGAGACGATGTCGAAGGATGGCATTCGTTAAAAGGCGCTGCGCATTTCCACGCGAACATACGGGGCGCCTTCATCGGTCTCGTAACCTTGTTCGGCGCGGTGATAATCAAACTTTCTCCCAAAAGCGTATCCGCCGCCGATTTCAACGGCGCAGTTCTTCGAGCTCCATGTCAGCCCGGCCCCGGCGCGGTGTTCAGTATAAGTGAGGACAGTTCCGTCAAGCGCTCCGCCGCGATGATCGTGTGAATCGACCTTGTAACCTGCCATCACCAATTCTCCCCCGGCCCAGAACGCGAGGTTCTCCGTGGCTTGGAATGTGATTCGTGGTTCCGGCGGGACGGCGAGCACGGTCCACTGGGAATTAATCTTCCAATTAAAACCGATCGCAGGGATTGCTGGATAACTACGGAGCGCGGAGTAACTGGCCCCGATAATGCCTGAGAAGGATTCGGAGAATGGAATGATGAGGGCGATGGTGGTGGGAGAATCAAAGGCGCCGGAAGTGATTTCATTTTCGAAATAAAAGCCGGGCCGGGTTTGGAGCAGGAACCCGATCCGGCCATGCACCAGATACTCCAATGCAACAACGCCCGATGCACCCTGGAGATGATTTGGAATCGGCAATCCGCCGTCGTTCCCAAAATCGGAACGGGTGTATCGGGCGCCGAGCCGCAGATACCAGCCGGCATCCGGATGATCGAGCCAATCGAGGGCAAGCGGGATCCGGTAACCGAGTTCCAGCTCATTGGTGAGGGCGTCGCCGGAAGCGTCACTGCCCTTGATGAAATCGCTCTCAAAGACGTAACTCGAAGTGCTGCGGAAAAGCAAAGTGGGGACTTCTGTTGTCGGTTCAACGACCACTTTTTTGTGATCAACTG
>JAYUPM010000256.1:0-3927 GCA_043760145.1 Spartobacteria bacterium | reverse complement strand
TTTATTCGCGTCCATTCGCGGTTCCAAACTTCCCCCGCTAAACAGATACGCGGAATTGGCTCTGTATTCTTTTGGTGTAGTCCGTGTATTCCGTGGGCCACTTCTTTCGGCGATGACGATCAGAACAACTAACGCTCTAAAAAATGCGGAGCCGGCCAATGCAGGTTTTCCCAGCATTGTCGGGAGTTTCTGTGCGTTCCTGCTCTGTTTTCTCGGCGTTGCATTACTCCTCGGTAAACTTCTGCCGTTTCCGCCCGTGCCTTCGGTTAGCGAAAAACTCGCCTATTTCCAGGCGCACGCCGATCAATTCGACACGGTCTTTTTCGGGTCCAGCCGGGTCGCGCGCCAGATCGATCCCGCGCTCTTTGATCAAGCAATGCGCGTCAACGGATTGGAAGCGCGCTCCTACAATTTCGGGATCGATGCGATGTTTTCGCCCGAAGACCTTTATGTGTGCGAACAGGTCCTCGCCATGAAGCCGGCCAGATTGCGCCGCGTGATTTTGGAAGCGAGCGGGTTCTTTACGAACTTCGCCGACCAGGATCCGAACTCGATTCGCGCCACCTACTGGCACGACGGCCAGCGCGTTGCCCTCCTTTATCGAGAGATATTCAGGCAGCGTGAGAAGAAGTTCCGGTGGCGAAACTGGAAAAGCATTTCCGCGGATCAATGGGCCAGGCTTCAACGCTTTGAGCTCCATCTCGAAGCTTTCTTTAGACGCTTCACAAGCTTCGGGCGCGGTGCGCTTTTCATGGGGGCAAACCTGATGCCAAAAGAAATCCAGCCCTTGGAGAAGGTGCTGGGTCCAGCCCGGAACGGCTACATCCCTGCGGCGCTTGATGCCATCCCGGCGGGCCTCGAAAGATTTCAGGCCGAACTCGCTGAGCGCCAGCAAACGCCGGCGCGCCGCGCAAAGCTGAGCCCGGCGGCGGAATCGGCGCTCGCCTCCACGCTCCAATCCATTCGCGACACCGGGGCCGAAGTCTTCCTGCTCATCTCGCCCACAACGGGCGAGCGCCGGATGTTACCCTCCGATTCCATTGATGTCCCGGTCCTGGATTTTTCGGATATCCAAGCATGGCCGGCATTGTTTGCCAGCGAGCATCGGCTCGATCCGGGGCACTTGAACCGGACCGGCTCGGAGATTTATTCCAGGCTCCTTGGGGATCGAGTGAAAGCGGTAACATCGGGCGCGCCATGAGCCGGATCAAATCAGCAATCCACCTCGGGATATTTGCTGCGGCATTCGCGGGAACGGCTCTGTTGCTTGGGCGATTCCTCCCGCCTCCGACAGTCCCGGCAGTCAGTGAGAAACTCGCCTATTACGCGGCGCACGCGGATGAAATTGACACGGTTTTTCTCGGCTCAAGCCGGATCTATCACCAGATCGATACGGCTCTATTTGATCAAATACTGCGTGAGCACGGACGTGAATCGCGGTCATTCAACTTCGGGATCGACGGGATGTTTTCGCCCGAGGACAGTTATCTCTGCGAACAGATACTCGCGCTCAAACCCAAGGCCCTTCGGCGGATTATTGTCGAGAACAGCGGCTTCTTTTTCGGTGGCCCCGATCATAAGCCGGACTCGATCCGGGCGGCGTATTGGCACGACTGGACGCGCTTCAAGCTCCTTGCGAGCCAGGCGTTTCGAGGATTTGGAAAGAAATTTCGCTGGTCGAAATCCCGGATGTTCGTGACCGAGAACTGGGCGCGGATCCAGGCGTTTACGCTTCATTGCGAGCTATTGGTCCGGCGCGCAACCAACCTCGGACGGGCCGTGGATATCCGATCCCCATTGAATAACGAATATCTCGGGCCGCATCGGGATGGATATGTTCCCGCCCGATGGGTCGGGACCGCGCAGGACCTGGAGTTTTTCGAGAAGAAACTCGAAGAACGATTGCGGCCCGCCAAGGAACAGAAATGGGATGCGCCTTCGGACTCGATGCTGCGCGCGACCTTGCAACCGATCGTGCAGGCTGGGTTGAAGCCGATTGTGCTGATATCGCCCACCACATTATCGAGGCGCAAATATCTGAACGACCAATTCGAGTCCGGAGCCGGTCCGGTGGCGGTGCTCGATTTTAGCGACCCGGAGAAGTGGCCGGAGTTATTTAAGCGCGAATACCGCCTGGATCGATCGCACCTGACCCCGCCCGGGTCGGAGATATACACAAGGGAATTGGCCAAGCGCTTCATTGAATTGGAGAAGGGAAAAGGACTAAAGGACTAAAGGACTAATATACCTGCCCCGAGGGCCGTATCTGTTTAGCACCTTTCGGCGTTTGTAGTTCCGGCTTCAGCCGGTTCAGACGCCCTCCTTTCTCGAGGCGCTGAATATCTCCTGGGACGTTTACCCCAGGCTGGGATGGGACGCGCCGTTGGCGCCCGGGACACGAGGACGAGGACGAGGACGAGTGAGAGCAATCGGTGGGAAAAACAAAAGGGACAGGGCGCGAGCCCTGTCCCTTTTGGGAATTTACGATTGCGGATGCGTTTACGCCTGCATCGGGCCTTCGACTCCGCCGGCGACTTGTTCGCGGGTGATGTTCACCGGCTTATAACCGCCAATGGTTTTGAAGTAAGCAAAGATGAACAGGTAGATCACCGCCATTGCCGCAGGAATCCATGCATCGGCTTTGAGTGTCTTGCGATCGCCTGTGATGCTCGCTTCGATCACTGTCCGGTCATTGGGTTCCAGCTTGGCAATCGCTGTCTTGGGGTCGCCCTTGACCGCGTCGACTTCCTTGCGGATCGCACCCAGACGCTCATTGGCTTCGCCCAGTTTTTTGCCGTCAAGTCCAATCGCCGCTGTTGCGTCCATGTTCAGGAATTTGGAGGGTTGCGCCGCCTTATATTCCTCAAAGAGGGCCGCGTCGGCTTGCTTGAGAGTTTCGCCAGTAAAGCGATCCTTGCAATAGCCAAGGCCGGGTCCACCGATGATGCCTGCTGAGAGCATTCCGATGCCGCCCATGATCGACATGGCGACCGCGCCGGTTTGTGGAAAACGATCACCGCACACGGCGAGCATGGTGGGCCAGAAGAAGGTCTTGCCGACTGCATAGATGCCCAGAGCGACCAGTGCTGCTCCAAAGGTCTGCATGCTGCTGGCAAGGTTCAATCCAAGCCAGGCCAGGACAGAGCAAATAAAGAGCAGGCCGATTGGCGAAATCTTCAGGGTGCGCTCGATAAAATGGGCGCAGAAACGCAGACCAAACATGATCGCGGAAGTCCAGAGGAAGAGATACTTGCCCTGTTCAGAGGTGAAGAGATTGCCGGTGATATTTTGAATCCAGCCATCCGTGCCAAGTTCAACAGCTCCAACGAGTGCATGGGCAATGAAGAGTATGAAGAGCAAAATCGAACCGATGGAAAACTTGGTGATGAAACCAACACCCAAGAGCAATGCGCCACCGATGAGGTAACCGATCAGATCGCCGCTGCCAGTGCCTTTGAAGATATCCGCAAAGAACTTTGAGAGCAGAAAGCAGGCAACCGCTGCGCCAAGCAGTCCGACAGCCTTGAACATTTCCGAAAAGCTGGCGCCTTTTGCCGCAGCTTCGGATTTGGGAAACTTCTGTCCCATGAACATGATGCCATAAAGCACAGTTGGGACGAGATAGAGGGCGAGTTGATACTTCCAATGGACCTCCATTTTATCATCGAGAATCCAGCCAGCGACGACGCCGAGGATCATGCCGGCGGGCCAGCTGGCGTGGAGGATATTGAGGTAATGGGTGCGGTTCTTCGGGAAGAGCGTGGCAACCAGCGGATTGGCCACGGCTTCCAAAGTGCCGTTGGCAAAGGCGAAGATGAACATGCCCCAGTAGAGCATCGTGTAAGCGTTTGCAGGCGTGCTCGCCCCGAAGGTAACAAACGCGGAGAGGACATGGAAAATCAGTGCGACAGCGACCAGCTTGCCGTA
>JAYUPM010000255.1:0-3928 GCA_043760145.1 Spartobacteria bacterium | reverse complement strand
CATTCCTCAATCCCCAACTCATCCAAAGTGCAAGATTTCACAGCCGGCGGTATTCACGCTCTTCCATCCCATGGCGCCACCACGGGCGACCCGGCGGTCGATCAGCAAATCAAGGATCTCGTTGCCGGTTGGGATTGCAGCCATTCCCCCGCGTTGATTGAGCAGATGGTGATGAGCGCTTTTAAAATGGCTCGCGATCAAATCAGCCCCGCAGATTTAAAGCTCTTCAATCGCTCCCTCAACGAATTGCGGTATGCCGCCCGAACTTTCGCCCCATTCCGGCATAAACGTAAAGTGGTGGTCTTCGGTAGCGCCCGCACTGCCCCAGAGGAGGCGGAGGCGATTGAGGCGGAGGCTTTTGCGAGGCGGATGCGCGAAGCGGGATACATGATCATTACTGGGGGCGGCGAAGGAATCATGGGGGCGGCCCAGCGCGGGGCGGGGCGGGAGCATAGTTTTGGGTTGAATATCCGGCTCCCATTTGAGCAGCGGGCCAACGAGGTGATCCACGGCGACCAGAAGTTGATTAATTTCAATTATTTCTTCACCCGAAAACTTAACTTCCTCAAGGAGACCCATGCGGTGGCGCTCTTTCCGGGCGGGTTCGGGACGCTCGATGAAGGGTTCGAGGTCCTCACCTTAATGCAGACCGGCAAGGCGCGGATTCTCCCCATCGTTTTGGTGGACAAGCCGGGTGGACGATACTGGGAGACATGGCTCAGTTTTCTCGCCGAATATCTTCTCAAACTGGGGCTGGTTTCAGACGACGACTTTCATCTTTTTAAGATCGCCCATGATGTCGATCATGCCGTCGCGGAGATCGAACAGTTCTATAAAAATTTCCGGTCCTACCGCTGGGTGGGGAGCCGGATGGTGATCCGGATCGAACGGCGATTGACCCCCGAATCCGTGACGGCCCTGATGGAGCAGTTTGCCGATCTTCTTGATGGAAATCCGATTACCCAATGCGGGGCCTTGCCTGAGGAACGGAACGAGCCCGACCTTGCCAGCCTCCCTCGGTTGGTATTTCTCCCGAAGCGAAAGAATTTCGGACGGTTCCGGTTATTGATCGATATGATCAACAATGCCCCGACGGAAGAAATGGCGAAATCAGAATGACGAGAACGACCGGAAACTGGTTATCGGCATTACCATCTTATTCGGGGTCATCATTCGTCATTCTGGTTTCGTCATTTCAACCTTGCTCCCGGACTTTATAAAAAGAACATCGCCGCCCCATGTCCGAAACTAACCTGCGCGAAACCATCAAAGAGATGATGGTTGAGAATTTGATGTTGAAGGTCTCCAAGGAGGAGATTGGGGATGATTTGCCGCTCTTTGGGCCGGATGGGTTGGGGCTCGATTCCATTGATGCGTTGGAACTGGTGGTCTCGCTGGAAAAACAATTTGGGGTGAGCGTCCCCAACTCCGAGACGGCCCGGCAGGCGCTGGCAACGGTCAATTCGATCCACGATTACGTCGTGGCGCATGGGAAATGACGAAACCAGAATGACAGAATGACGATCCGGATAATGACGAAGTCATCCTGAGTTCCTCATGCGTCATTCTGGTTTCGTTATTTCCTTATGAGCGCTGCCAAACAACGCCTCGACCTCCTCCTCGTGGCTCGCGGTTTGTGTGAGACTCGCGAGAAAGCGCAGCGGGCGATCATGGCTGGCGAAGTCCGGCTTGGGGAGAAGGTGATGGATAAAGCAGGGACCCGGGTGGCTGAGGATGCGTTGCTGGAGCTCAAATCGACGGAGCGCTATGTGGGGAGGGGAGGGCTGAAGATGGAGGCGGCTGTGCGTGAATTTTCCCTCAAACCGACTGGGCTCACATGTCTTGACGTGGGAGCTTCGACGGGCGGGTTCACCGATTGCCTGCTCCAGCACGGAGCTGCGAAAGTTTATGCGATCGACGTGGGCCACTCCCAGATGGACTGGAAAATCCGCAGCGATCCGCGCGTGGTGGTGAAAGAAAAGCTCAATGCCCGGCACTTGAGCCGTGAGCAAATACCCGAGCCGATCGACCTTTGTGTGATCGATGTCTCGTTTATCTCGCTCAGTTTGATCTTGCCGCCTGTGTTTGAATTGGTGCGTTCTGGTGGAGTGATCGTTCCGCTGATTAAGCCGCAATTTGAATTACGCAAGGAAGACGTCGCGCGGGGCGGGGTCGTGCGCGACCCGCAATTGCACGCCCGGGCGGTCGATAAAATCCGGATTCTGGTGGCAAACAGCCCGGGCTGGGAGTGGTCCGGGTGCATCGAATCACCGATCCTCGGGGGTAAAGGAAACAAGGAATACCTGGCATGCCTGCGAAGCGTCTTGGTTTAATAGCAAATGCGAACAAGGAAGGGGCTGGCCAGTTGGTCGGCGAGCTTTCGCGCGCCTTTGAGGGGCATGGTTGGGAGGTGATACTTGAAAGCCGGACCGCCCAGCTTGTGGGAGCGCGCTCTGATGTGAGTGCTTACGACCTGGCAGAGAAGAGCGACCTTATTGTCGTGCTCGGTGGCGATGGCACGCTTCTTCAGGTGGTCCATGAACTTGGGCATCATTTGCCGCCGATATTCGGGGTCAACCTCGGTTCGCTTGGATTCCTTACATCAGTGACCTCTGCGGACGCGTTGAAAGCCGTCGAGGCGCTCTCGGCAGGAAAGTATTCCCTGAGCGAAAGGACCATGTTGCGAGTGGAAGTCTTGCGACGGGGCGAGGTGTTTGTATCTGAAACCGCGCTCAACGATGCCGTTGTCAGCCGGGGTGAACTTTCGCGACTGATTAAAATCGATGTCCAAATTGATGGGGAGAGCTTGAGCGAATACAACGCCGACGGGCTCATCGTCTCCAGCCCGACTGGTTCCACGGCTTATTCACTGAGTGCCGGCGGTCCTGTCCTCACCCCCGATAGCGGCGTATTTGTGATCGCCCCGATTTGTCCGCACGTCCTCACAATGCGCCCGATGATCGTCAGCGATAACTCGACCATCGAAATATTTTCCTCGCGCCAGCAGAGCGAAATTTTCCTTACCCTCGATGGACAGAATGCCATCCATCTTGAAACTGGCGACCGGATCCGGGTGACCAAAGCCCCTCACCGCCTCCCGCTCGTGATGCTTCCGGGAATGACTTTTTTTGAAGTGTTGCGCGGGAAGCTCAAGTGGAGCGGCACGGCCGTATGATCACCCTCGCGAACGCGCTTTCGATTGGAAACGTTCGCCTTTTGCATCGGGCTTCCATCGGCATTGAATGCGGATTATCTCCGGATCGTCGGGTTCCTTGTGCGAACGTTGAAGGAACCCAGGAGCGAAACGCAGCTCAGGGAGGCAAAGACGCCGGCTGAGTTTGTCGAGATTCTCTCGCGGCTGGAATCCACTCTTTGACTTTGGTCGTCCTCGTTCCCGTTCCCGTCCTCGTCCTCGTCCTCGATAATTGAAACGAGAACGAGATCGCCGCTGATTTTCCTTCGGCGATCTAAGGAATCATGCGGGCAATCCGTATGCGAGGTTGGGAGCGTTTAGCCATGATCCAATTACCTCCGTTCCCGGCGGTCACGCTGTTGACATAATCCACTTGAAACCCTTTGTTTATTGACTATGGCCGAAAAATTCCTTGCCCCGATTGTTGCCCCGAAAAAACCGTTTAGCGAGCGGCTCCAGAAAAAGCTGGCGGCCTCGAGATTTCTGACATTTTCAATGCTGCTCCATGTGGTGCTGGTGGTCATGGGCGGCAGCGTGGTTCTCTTCAAGCAATATGTGGAGCCGCCTGATTTTGTGGCCGAGGGAGGAGTTGTTGGGGAAGTCAGCGCGCAGCCGCCAATGGATCAACCGCCGGACTTGACGCAACAGACATTTACGCCGGACCAACCGACGATCAGCGCGCCGACGGTGGCGGCGATCACGAGCACAACGACTGCGGCGACACAATTTACGATG
>JAYUPM010000254.1:0-3933 GCA_043760145.1 Spartobacteria bacterium | reverse complement strand
GCAAAGGACGAAACCAGAATGGCAAATGACGAGTGGGCTACTGGTTTCGGCATTTCCCCAACCCTCTGCGTCTCTGCGCCTCTGCGTTAAAATCCCCTACCGGCTCCGGCGAGTTCAGTTCTCCGGCGACTGCTGTGGGAATAGGCGGCCGTGTGCGCCCCAACAACTGGCGAATCCCAGGAAAATAGCTCGATTGCCAGCTGTTAAAGAGGTTCGCTTAGGCATTCATTCGCCCATCCGCGATCCCGACCGCTCGATTTGAAATCATCCTCCCTCAAGCCACTCAAGCCAACCCAGTTTGTCTGTCCCCATTCTTCCCTCCTTTCTCCCTTTCTACTTCCCTTTCTACTTTTTTGTAACATTCAGGTTTTGAAGCACGCAGGATTGCTTGATTGTTTGACCGAGCGGGGTGTGTGGGGAAAAGTAGATAGTGCCGCCTTTGTTGAGCCTTGAACGTCTTTACTCACGGTTCGGATTCGGCAGCAGTATCGAGATCAAGGTCCGATGCTCCGTTCTCTTCAAGGTGCTGTAAATGATACTTTTCCCGCTCTTGGGGCGTCATCTTTTCCAATGCGAGTGTTTCGCGGAACTCGCGCGCTGCTGCAGTCATGGTGAACATGGCTTCCAATCCCTTTTCGGCCGTGTAAGTGCGGAGCAGATCTAGCGGAACTCGGAAAAACTCTTTGCGGTAATTCACCTTATTAATGCGGAAGTCATCGAATGCTTGGTGAAGCATCCGCTCAAGGGCGGGCGCGTCGTTACTTTTGATCATTGCGTGTATGTCAAAGCCGAACGGCACCGAGGCGTCGCCGAGCTCTTTGATCCGATCATCCGGGATTAGCCGCCGCGTCATTCCAATCTTGACTACCCCGTCACCGAACGAACCCACGTTGGAAATGATATAGACATTCCCGGAACGGGTTTGTTGCGCCATGGAGAGCGCACGTTGCCCGTTGGCCTCGGCATCAGCGAGGCGTTGAGTCAACTCGGCTAGCTCGGCCTCGAACTTGGCGAGTTCAGCCGAGTTGGCATGCTGTGCTTCGGCCCGTGCTCTGTCCATTGCTTGCTTGATCGCCGCTTCTTCCCGGGCTGCCTCCTGGATGGCACGTTCATATTCACGACGAGATTTTTCCTCTTCACGAATCTGCTCCTGCAGGGCGCGTTGCTCCTCGCGTTCTTTTAGACGCAGCTCCTGCACCACGACCGCCCACTTTAATTCCTTTAACCGTGCCTCGAAATAGGCCGGAAGAATTCGGGTATCGCGGAAGACCAAGCCATTGAGGTTCACGACGCTGAAGGCGTCACGAATCTCCTGCTCCAATGTGCCGTAATTGTCGTGCTTGGTGCGGCTAAGGATTGCATCCACACGACCGTTGAATGCGTCCACGACAAAACGATTGGCCCGTTCGCGTCGATCCTCTTCTTCATAGTTGCAGGTTGCGGCCATTTTCAATTCAACGAGCCGCCGTGATTGTTCCCGAGCGGACCTGAGTTCTTCACCCGCCTCGGTGTGACCAAAATCGGCAGCCAGATCGTCTAATAGACTGCGCGTTGGGACCACGTAACGGTCACCATAACCCTCCACCACATTCCAAAGCGCCCCGACGGCCTGTTCAAGCACCTGCTTGTCGCGAAGGGCAATATAGGCGTCCCCGGCGATCTGTTCGGCCTGCTTTTCCGCGGTCTCGATGAGTCGCCCGGCATTGCGGGTCGCTTGAACGAGTAGCACGTCGGCCTTTGTCCGGATTTCCCGCGCACGCTGCTGCGAGGCCAATCGGTCCGCTGCCGTCGCTTCCTTGGTTTGATCCACTAAACGTTGCGCCTCACTTCGTAGAGCACCGGCTTCCGCTAATGCTTCGGTGAGAGTCTTTCTCACTTCGCCTTCGGCGTCGCGCAACGCGGCGAAACCACGCAGAGGCGTGAGTTCCGCAAGTGCCACCTCTAGTTGTTCAGTAGTTTCTTGATGCACCCGCACTGCTTCTTTCTCGTAATGATCACGAATCCGGTCGGACTCGGCCGCGATCTCATCCAGTTTTGCTTGAAGTGTTTGCTGAGCGTAAGCCGCGGCGGCCTCTGCTCTTCCATGGGCTTGGGCAACAGCCGCGTCTCTTTCCAGGCGCGTTTCCGCGATCTCACGCTGACTCTCCTGGTGTCTCGCCTCCGCCTCGCTTTGTGCGATTGCAGCGGTTTTGTTTGCACGCTGTTTGAGCACGTAGACAATCGTGAGTGCGGCGCTAGTGATCAGCCAAAGAACGAGAAAGAAGGTCGTCATGCGAGAGCGGAAGAGAATGAGTCGGCATTGTTCAACGCGGGAACAGGTTTAATCTGCGAGGCGATTTCGGCACGTAACTCCCGCATCTGGGTCAGTAATCCAGCAATATCCAACGACGGTGTTAGAGGAGCAGTCAAATCGGCCGGATTGAGTGGGCTGATCGGAACAAACTCTCCAGATTTACGCGAGGCTTTCACGTCACCGCGATGAAGGAAGTTCTGCATCGATTCGGACGGATCCAATCGCTCGAAATCGAGTCGGTCCATTGTCGAGCGATCCATCGCGACGGAGAGCACTGGAACCTCACTTGGTTTGCCCGTGCGGCCCTCCAAACCGTGGACGGACGCGGTCGTGATCACTTGATCGATAGGGAGCAATGACAGCATCTCTCGCCCGAGCCGCAATACACAGCCGCAAACGTAGTCCTGATATATCTCGTGAAAGCGGGGCTTGGGCATCGCTTTCACCGATAGCTTGCCGGCGGCCGTAAGCGATTTGACTTCCCCTGGCACCGCCTCACGGCCATTTACGGTCAGCAAACAGCTGATGGTCCTGGGGCTGTGCACCGTTACTTGAAGCGATGAGCCGAGCCCCGCGACTTCCTCAAGTGATGAAAATTCCGCGATGGCCTCCAAATATGCGCCTGACTCGCCTGCAATCACGCGTTTTGCCAGTGCTCGCATGCGTTCCAATTCCGCCCGTTTGCCGGTGTATTCATCCTGCAAAATCTGTTGATCACGTTGATCTATCTGGCGCGCATCCTCGGGATTTGCGCTTGGAATATCGGTGGCGTTCAGCAACTCCGCGACTCCGTGCCTAAGTATTGCAGCAAACTCGTGCTGACCCGCATTCACCGGTTCCGACGGGGGAAACGCAGTGGCAAACTCGACCCACCGGATCGGCGCGCTCTGTTCTGTGTGTACCGACAATAACAGTTCCAAACTATTCTCATACGCTTCAACCTCCAACCGGGCTTGTTCCTGCGCAGTCATTTTCGCGTGTTCCTTCAAACGCCGCTCCAGGTCTTTCCCCCGCTTCCGGGTCTCAAGTTCCCGCCGCCGCTGCTCGGCCAGAGTTTGTCGGAGCGTTGCCGTTGTGCTAGCCATAGGACGGTGAACGATTTATCCGATCAGGCGAATTAGGGCCGGATACGACAGCCAGAAAGCCGGACGCTTAGCAGATCGACGACCGAGGCAGTAGTGAGGAGTAAACTCATGACAGATAGGACCGGATATGTAGGTGGTTTGGCACTTGTGTCAACGTCAGTGGCGCGGGGAGGTTGCGAGTGAACTAAAGGGATCAACCAGCAATTCGCATCCCGGGAAACCGAGGGCAGCGGACCCCTCCTACAGCGGGTTCGCAATCCGACCGCTTTGTTGCGGTTGATTTTTGCCGAATTGAGCTGGGAGCCGAAGAAAAGGATGAATTATGAATTATGAAGGATGAAAAGGGGCGCAGGACGCACGGTCAGGTTGTGGTTCAGAGCGACGCTGTGATTTGGCGTAACAGGCCAGAGGGCGGCTGGAAGCCGCCCCTCCCAGTTTCCGAAAGCGGCAGAGGACTGCCGCACTACAAAACGCTATCGCGATCAATAGCGCGCCCTTTACTCCGACAGGTGTGTTTTTTTTAAAAGCGGGCCAGAGGGCGGCTGGGAAGCCGCC
>JAYUPM010000253.1:0-1641 GCA_043760145.1 Spartobacteria bacterium | reverse complement strand
CTGATGGACCTGATGGACCTGATGGACCTGATGGACCTGATGGACCTGATGGACCTGATGGACCTGATGGACCTGATGGACGCGGTTTCCGTATTACTCGGGTTTACTTAATAGCGGGTTATCTTTTTCCACTCCGCTGTTCCAATACGCTTGCATCTCCTCCGGGCTCGGCGTCTTGAGCGGACGCACAACCCGGAACCCGAGGAACTGGGCATCGGTGTGATACCAGATGCTTTTTGGCAGCTGCGGGTCCTGCAGTTTCCAGTTTGCATTGGAGGTGCGGCGGGCGGCCGAACGGAGCTTGGCGAGATCATCATCATCCCATGAACCGCCCCGGGCGACGTGGGGATATGCGGTAGTCGCCTTGACCCATGGATTGGCCTTGGGCGAGTTGGCGTAGGCTGTGGGCGAGTAACCGTCCAGGCACCACTCGATCACATTGCCGAGCATGTCGTGCAGACCCCATGGGTTTGCCTTCTTTTTGCCGACCTTCTGATACTTGAAATCCGAGTTCTTTCCAGACCAGCAATACTCACCAATCTTCGAGGCATCGTTGCCCCAATAGTAAGCGGTGGTGGTTCCCGCCCGGCACGCATATTCCCATTCCGCCTCGGTTGGGAGGCGATAGAATTCGCCGGTCTTCGCGCTGAGCCATTGGCAATATTTATTGGCGCCGTGCTGTGTCATGGAGATGGCTGGGAACCCATCCTTGCCCATGCCGAAACTCATCTCGACGTAAGGCTGGGTCGGGCGCGTCACTGCATCCGTGACCCGATTGAGATCCGCGGGAAGCTGTTTGAGCTCGCGCGTCTTTTTCTCCTCATTCGGATACATGAAAAGCTCATACTCGTTCCAGGTCACCTCGTGTTTGCCCATCCAGAATGGCTCGACGATCACCTCATGCACCGGCCCTTCATCGGGCTTCCGGCCGGGCTCAGTTTCCGGGCTCCCCATTTTAAAGGAGCCCCCGGGAATCGGCATCATCTCGTAAGTCGCTTCGCTACCCGGAAGAACCCGCGAATACGGTTTCATCGCTTTCTCGCTCGGCGCCGGGGTCTTGATGATCCGCGCATGGATCTCTTTGACCAGGGCCGGTTCGTTGCCGGTTGCCTGCGTTTCCTTCTTGCGCGCAATCAGCAACTTGACTTCGTCCGGCCATTTCGCGCCTTCCGTTATCCACGCCTTGAGGATCTCCGACTCCGCCGGTGTCAGCCGTTCCAGGCTGTTTGTAACCTTGTTCCGGGGCGGCATCAGCTTCTTGGCGTCGTCCCCGAGAACCGTGGTGGTATAAAGCTTACTCTTGCCCGGATCCCCCGGAACGATGGTCGATTTGACCTCCATCGCCGAGTCGCGTGTCGAGAGATCCACGTCGGTATCGCCTTTCTCAAAATCGGTTCCCTTGGGGTTATGGCAACGGACGCAATTATACTCGAGAATCGGCACGACATCCTTGGCAAAATCGACGCCGTGAACAGTGGAAAGGCCGAGGACCAGAAAAGTGGCGAAGGGAATGGTGTGGGTCATGTGGAAACGAACGGAGTCTGTGATGGAAGGCGGCGGCCTGTCAACGCGGCGGGGCAGGCGGAATGAAGAGGTTCAACCACGGATATCGGATTCTCGCGGATGGTGGAGGCATCGTGG
>JAYUPM010000252.1:0-10498 GCA_043760145.1 Spartobacteria bacterium | reverse complement strand
ACCGCTGGACCCAACGTCGAAGTAAGGGCGCGGCCTTGAGTCCCGTTGGATAGATTCGGCCGGTCGAGGCGATGAAAGTATCCACACCCAAACCGCTGGCCCACTCTTGCAATCCTGCCGGGGTCAGTTCGGAAATGAGCGAGGGCCACATTTCCGCGGGCTGTCCCGGCCCATGATAGCGGGTCACGAAGCGTCCCGTCTCTTCGGACTTGGAGAGATTGAGCCCGCCCCGGCCGGCAACCAGGAATTTGCGACCGACCGATGGTTTGGCGTCGTAAAGGGTGACGGTTGCGTGACCGGAGGCGGCGAGTTCCGCGGCGCGTAGCCCGGCGGGGCCGCCGCCAACAATGGCGATGTTCATGGGATGCTTGGTAATCCGTTACCCGTATAACGAATGAACAGTAATGACACGAATCAATCCCAGGAGAGGCAGAACTGGTTACTGATTACTGATTACTGATTTACTGGGCCTTGGGCACTGGTCGCCAATCGTTCCAAAGATGTCGCAAAGTTGCCCTTGGATTTTGACCCCATTCTCGCGGATGCTCCAGATGCCTATGCGATCGCGCCTCGCTTTTACTTTGCTGGAAATCTGCCTGGCTATCGCCATCGGGATGCTCCTGCTTGGACTGGCTGTCCCCAGCGTGATTGGATTGTTTGCAGAGCAGAAGCTGCGCGCCAGTTTTGAGAGCTTCGATGAGTTTGCGCGCCAGGCCCAATTGATGAGCATAAAGGAACGACGCGCATTTGTTCTGATCTGGGAGAAGGACGGGATCGTGATCGAGCCGGATCAACCGGTGGCGGAGGATGGGGCGAAAGACTGGCCGCGGTTCAATATTGGGGAGGAGGAAAGCATCGTCATTGAACGTCCAGCCGCGCTGGAAAAAAGGCCTGCGATGGAATGGATGTTCTGGCGCAGCGGGACATGCGAACCGGTGATTGCCACATATCAAGGTCCGGCTGGACGCTGGGTTGTGAGTTACGATGGGTTGACAGCCCGGGGCACAATTTTGGAGGAACAATTCCCATGAATCAGTCCTCTCATATTTTTCGGCGCAGCGCTTTTGTCCTATTTGAAGTGATGCTGGCGGTGAGCATTTTCGCGATTGGGATCATCGCCCTTGGGCGTTGCGTGGAGCAGACGATTTCCGCGGACACTCTCAAGCAGGACGATGTCCGCGCCCGGCAGGCACTCGAAAACGCCATCGCTTTGATCGATGCCGGAGCGGTGATGGTCCCCGAATCGAGCACTGAAGAGCTTAAGGGGATGTTTGTGGGGATGAAGCTAAAGACGAGCAAAGTCCCTTTCCGAGAGAAGAATGAGGACGGGGTGGAGATTGCCGGGATATTTACCGTAACGGTTGAGGTCTTATGGGTGCATCGAGGGGAACCCCAGTCTCGCGACATCTCTTTCTTCCATTCCCCGCGTTAGCGTTGAAGCCTGCGTGCATCCATGAAACCAATCGTTCCATCCTTATTCGAAACCCGGTTCCTGAAGCGGGTCCGTGGTTCCGGGTTGATGCGGGGATTCAAGTTTGGTTTTACCCTATTGGAAGTCATGGTCGCAGTGGTATTGATTGCGGGGCTTGCCCTGACCCTGAATCGGTTTGTGGTGTCCATCATCGGGGTCCTGAAGCATTCCAGCGAACTGAGCAGCGAGCGGCGGGCGATCAGCGGGTTGATCAGTCTGCTTCAGACACAGTTGATCGAGCTGCCCCCACGCGGCTCCAATCTTCTCACCGGACAGCCCCATAAATTTGGCGAGTATTCGAGCGATACCATGGAATGGGGATGCCCGCCTGGAATGGGGATGATGACCAGTGCAGCGACTGGGGATTACCGGGTATCGCTTGAGCTAAAGCCGATCGCGAAAACTTCCTCGGTGCTGGAACTCGGATTGCGGCGGCGCCCGGCTGCCGGGACGCAGAAGGACGAAACATGGATTCCCCTGATGCGGCCAGTGTGCGGCCTTGAGATTCGCTATTTTCACGCCCAGCTCAATGCGAAGGTCGACCGGTGGAGCGACACAAACAACCTCCCGGCTCTGGTTTACGTGAGCATCCAACGAACCCCGGACCAGGTGCCATACGACGCGATACTGACGGTGCCCTCATCATTTATCCAAAAATGAGGCCGCTTCGATTCATAGGTTCCAAGCGCCGTGGCCGCGAAGTCCCGTTGCGATTCATCCGTCCCATTCAAGAGCGCGCGGCGGCGTTGCTGCTGGTGCTGTGGGCGATGATCCTCCTCTCGGCCGCCGTGATTGCGTGGGCGAAATGGGTGGAGCAGGATATCATCCAGACGGGCGAAGCCAACCGCCAGGCGGAAGCCAGGATTATGGCCAATTCCGGGATCACGATGGCTCTTAATAAATCCGTTTCTCAAAATTCGCCGCAGCTCAAACGGGAATTCGGCACCCAACTCGGATACCAGGTCCGGATGGTTGGTGAAGGGAGCCGGATCAATCTCAACTGGATTGTTGCCGGCGCGAACGAGTTAAAGCTCAACTTTTTCAAGCAATGGCTGGAGCGGATGGAGCTTGATTACCAGGATCGCGAGACCTTGGTGGATTGCCTTTTGGATTACGTGGACAGCGATGATTTGAGGCGCAACAACGGGTGCGAGTCGGAGGCCGATTATCTACCCGCAAACCGGCCCCTTTTAACGGTTGATGAATTCCGAAAGGTGCGCGGCTCTGAACCGATCACGAGCAAGCCGGGCTGGAAGGATTTATTTACCATCTACAGCACCGGCCAGATTGATCTGTCGGTGGCACCGGTGGAGGTGCTCCGGGCCATCCCCGGCTTTGGTGATGCGCGCATCCAGCGTTTCCTGATATTTCGCAGCGGTAAAGATGGCCTTTTGGGGACAATCGATGACCACGTTTTCAAGAGCCTGCGCGAGATTCAACTATTCCTCGGGATGACCGATGCGCAGTTTAAGCAAATCGAAGGGTTGATCATGTTAAAGGATCCGATCGTCCACATCACTTCCTTGGGGCATTCGGCAAAAGTAATTCGACAAGTCGAGGTTGTTGCCCGAAAAGGTGGCGGCGCCAATCCCGCGATACTCTACTGGAACGAATGAAGCTATCCGGCGCGATTGTCGCGCTTCTCACTCCCGACGCAGAAGGCTGGAAGGTGCACCTCGATGGAGAGCCGGCATCCGGTGCAATGTCGCTGCCTGAAGCGGCCGCCTCGATTCCCGCCGACGCGACGATCCAGCTCGCATTGCCCGGGCACCTTGTTCTTTTGGAGCGTCTCACATTTCCGTCGATCGACCCGGTGGAGCTCGAGGGGATGGTGCAGCTGCAATTGGAAAAAACCATTCCGTATCCCATTGAGGAAGCGTCCAACAGTTTTGAGATCATCCGGCAGAGCGAAACGGAATCCACGCTGCTCTCGGTTGCCGCCAATTGCGCCCAGCTCGAGGAGTTGTGCGCCCCGTTGCGAGCCATTGGACGGCTTCCCCATCGGATCACGTTTTATGCGATGCATGTGGCGGGCACTTGTCCGCCCAATGAAGTCGTTTTGGCTATCTGGCCCGAGCAGGGTCGATTGGAAGTCGCCATCGCCGAAAACGGCAAACTCGGATTCGCCCACACTATTTCCGAGATCGACCCGGATATCTTCGGGAAGATTCTCCCGCAAGTTCTCCTGAGCGCGGAGATGGAAGGGGTCTCCACGCAATTCGGCCGGATTCGCCTGGATGAAGGGTGCGCGGACCTCCAGGGGATGCTTGGGAATTTGTTTACCCAGCCAATCGAGCTCACTGCCTTCCAAACTGCGGGGACTGATGCTCCCGGAAACCTGGCCCCATCAGCATGGAAGAGCGAAGCATTGAAATTGGAGAACGCGGGCCGGTTGCGGCAGCACCTGCAGACTGCGGCCGTGGTATACTTGATACTTCTGGCAGGCGCGTTTCTTTACCTTGCATGGGTGAAAAGCAAGGTGTCAAAACTTGATATTGCACTGGCCCAAAGCCAGCCGTTGGTGGAATTCGTCCAGTCCAGCCAGGCGCAGTGGGATGCGGTGGCACCGGCGGTGGACCCGGCTCTCTCCACGATCGAGGTTTTATTTTTGGTCTACAGCTGCCGGCCTGTGCCCGAGCTTAAGATCACGACATTTGAACACAGCCCGGGTCAGTTTCGCGTCCAGGGCGAAGCGCCTTCGGCCAATTTAGCAATCGAGTTTTTGGAAAAACTCAGGGCAGAGAAAGGGTTGGCGGACTTCACCCTAAAAAGTGAGCCGCCGACAATCCTGCCAAGCGGCGCAACGTTCGACATTTTTGGGAAGCTATGAATGCCCGGGAAAAAAAATTAGCCATCGCCGTTGGCATAATCGTGTTGCTCATCGTCAATTTTTTGCTTCTCGAATTTTTCTTCAAGCAGCAAGGGCGCTTGCGGGCCGACCTGGGGCGAAAGCAAAAGACGCTGGCGAGCGCCCGCACTTTTTTTGAGGAAAAAGAGCTTTGGGAAAAACGCCAGGCATGGATTTTGGCTCATCAACCCAAGCTCACCAGCCCGGATCGCGACGGGGCCGCTCTGCGCGATGCGGTGCAGGAGATCGCGAAGAAACATAATTTCGTGATGCAGGCCGAGGCGTTCGAAAAACCTGAGCTAGGGCCATTCGCCACCTCAATTTCCATCAAGTTCGAAACAAAGAGCAGCTGGGAGGCATTGTGTGCGTTTCTTCGGGAAGTTCAGGGCCCGCAGCAGTTCATGCTGTTTGAACGGGCCCATATCCAGGTCGATTCGGCGGATAAAACCCAGATGCACGGCAAGTTCCGCGTGGCGAAATGGTTTGCGCCCAACGCCGCCAAATGACCCCCCAGTGCTTTGCCCCCCATTGACAGGAGCCGCCAAGCCCCTTTTAGTCTTTCCATCATGAATCCCCGCCCGCTGCCGCTTATTTTGGTTGGGTTGATCGCGCATTCGGCTGCGTTTGCGGCGACTTCGGTTTTGCCGGAACCGCTTCCTGCGGATCGATACCAGAAAATGGTCCAGGATTCGCCGTTTATAGTCGCGAGAGTTGAGGCACCCACCGCGCTGCCGGAGCCCAAGTTTACCCAGAATCTTTATGTAATGGGGATAGCCAAAATGCGCGATGCGGAGGGGAAAGAGAAAGATTTTGTGACGATCAAATCTTCGGCCGATCAAACGACATTCTCGTTGTTCAGCTCAGAACCTAACAAGGAAGGGGTGGAGTTAACGGGAATCGAGTGGTCGGACCAGGTGGGAAAGAGCAAGGTGATGCTGAAGAAAGGGAGTGATTTTGAGACCCTTCTTTTCGACCAGGCAAATTTGCGAACCCAGCCGACGGTGCCCAATGGAGTCCCACCGCGCCCCGGCAGTCCTGGGGTTCCGCCGCCCCGAATGGGCGGGACCGTGATGCCTAACAATGTGCAGCCGATGATCGGGGGGCAGAAGCCGCGGATTCAACCGATTGTGCCGCGGCCCAACTCAGTGCCTCCCGGGATAAACCAGCCACAACCTCAGGCCGTTCCAAAAGCTGGCGCAGTGGGTCCCGGGGTAAGCCCCGGTCCTTCCTCCGATCAGCGCAAGCGGATTCGCGTGATTAACAGCAATCCCGGCGGGATTTAGGGAGTGACGGCTTCCTGCTTCCAATTTCCGATATCATCGGATGTCCCGGGCTTGCGATCTTTGCCGGCGGAGAAAAGATCGTATTTGCCGGGATTATGAGTCCCCGGCTGAACGTATTGGTATTCGTTTTGATACGGGTCCAGCGGGACTTCGGGGAGAAGTTGCCGCCACGAGCGTGGTTTGGGTTCTGATTGAGGCCGCGCAACCAAAGCCTTCAGTCCTTGCTCAGTCGTCGGCAAAAATCCGTGGGTCGCTTCATACATCATCAATTGGGTGCCCGTGGATTGGACATCCCCCTTGATTCGGGCTTCACGCGCGATATCGAGATTGTCGCCCAGTTTCCCAATCGCGAAGCCGAGCAGGAGGACGATGATCATCACAACCAGCATGATTTCGAGCATGGTAAAACCGGAGCGCGAATGAAGGAGTGAACGGTTCATAAAAAGGCGGGGTTAAGGGACGAGCTGATAGTCGAGATTGGGCGATGGATATTTTAATTCCACCTCAACGGCTCGGATGGCAATGGGGCCCGATTCACGACCCAGCGCAATGGTAAGATTGTTAATTCCAGATTGCAGCATCGAGCCGGCCACAACCTGCTGGCAACGGACCCACCCCATGTATTGAAAGCGCATATCGAGCTCGAGCGGCCGGACACGGCCGTGATAACCGGGATCCGCGAGGTCAGGCATTTGCAGGGCCAGTCGCCCCATCGGCCGATCATTCAGGGTCAACTCGGGGGCGTGGAATGGATCGATCCCGAGGACATCGAAGCTAATGAGGGCAAGGAGCGGCGGGGATTGAAGCTCAAATTCAATGTGGCTCCGGGGGGCTTCCGTTGGGCTCAGTTTAATTGTCCCTGCGTCTATGGTTGCTTTGACGCGCCCCAGAAGGAAGCTGTCATCCTGCCCGGGAGCGGCCATCGGCGCGTTGGAAAACGGATCAACTAATGTCGAGGCGGGTTCAAAATCGAGCGCGTGCCGGCCGACGTGTTTGCGCAAGGTGGTCAGAAATGCGCCTCGCAAATTGTGTCCATCGCCGGGCACCGCAATATCGAGATAATCAAGATCAGCCACCGGAATCGTGAGGCTCTCCGAATTGGGCATGTCGAGTCCGGCACCGATGACGGGAGAAGTGTAAATCTGGAGCCCGGTTTCCGTCCAACCGGTGATCACTGGCGCGACACCTGGAAGATCATTAAAAAAGAGGCGCAGCTGTATTTCGCCATTGAGGCTGGCCATCCGCCGGAGACGGAGACGCACCGTGGTTTTTTCCCGGGCCGTGGGCGAGGCCGGGGTGAATGAGCTTTGGACCGACTCCATCCAAATGGGGAGCGCAGCTTTAATGGGCCGGAGCGATGCGAGGGCGGAAAAATCAAGCCAAACCGAGAATGGAGTTGGATGCACTCGAAGCTCCTGCGCGGCGGCGGGAAGCAGCAGGAGAGCCGCAGCGGTCAGCGTGATGGTAAAAATGCGAAAGCTCATGAGTGGCGGGCACAGCGGAAGAGAGTGCTTCCAGTAGGCTAGGAGACCCCGGAGTGCAAGCCTTGCGTGAGGCTGAATACCGCACTGAGGATTCCATAAACCACAAGCCCCACCACCAGGGCGATTGCGAGCATGACCAGGGGAGGGATCAACGAGGAAGTGATTTGCACCTGCTTATCAAGTTCACGCTCATAGACATCGGCGATCAATTGCATCGTGTTGGCGAATTTGCCCGATTGCTCGCCCACGGCCATCATGTCGGCAAAAAGTTCCGGGAAGATCTTCTGCTCCGATACCGCCACGGAGACTGAGGCCCCATCAAGGACGGCGCGTCGGACCTGATCCATCCGCTGCCGCACATATTCGTTCCCGGAAATCCCTTCCAATAATTCAAGTGCCCGGAGGAGGGTCACTCCATTCTCCATCAAAGTTCCGAGGGTCCGGGCAAACTGGGCGTAGTATCGGTATCGGATGATTGAACTGACCACCGGGAGTTTCCAGATCAGCGTGTCCCATGCGTGGCGTCCTTCGGGGGATTTCGTGAACGCCTTGAATGCTGCATAAAGACCGATGGCTGCAAGCCCCGCGACCCACCAATAATTTGACAGGAGCCGGTTGATTTCCAAAAGCACCCGGGTCGGCAGTGGAAGCAGCTGCCCGGTCTTGAGAAAGAATCCCATCAACTGGGGGACCATGATTTTAATGAAAACGATGATTAGCCCGAGTCCGACAACGATGAGGAGGGCTGGATAAACCATCGCTTGCTGGACCCGGTCCCGAAGACCTTTGAGTTCAGAAAGGTGTTTCACCAAGCGGCGCAGAATTTCCGGGAGGGCACCGCTGGATTCGCCGGCCGAGACCATGTTGACGTAGAGTGGCGAGAAGATCCTGGGGAATTCACGCATCGCCTGGGAAAGGCTGCGGCCATCCACCAGCGCTTGATGCAGCGCCTTGGAGAGGGCTCCCAAGCTTGGGTGCTTGAGCCGCCGGACCAGGATCCCGAGCGCCTCATCAAGTGTCATCCCAGCCGAAAGGAGATGCGCCAATTGCTCCGTAAAAAGATAAAGCTGCGTCTGGCTGACTTTTATAACCGTGGCGGGCGCCTGCTTCAATTCCACGCTTTTATCCGGCCCCGCCGCGACGGTATCCATCGGCTGGATCTTGATCGGAATCCCGCCATCGCGCTCGACCTGATGAATCGCTGCAGCACGGTCATTGCAGGTGATGATTCCTTCGATCAGCTTTCCCGCAGGATCCCGTGCAACGTAGCTAAATTGCGGCATTGGGTGCGAAGATAGGAGGGGGCCGGACGACCGCAAGCGGTGGCCGGGATTAGTCCGGCCGGAATTTAATTTTGCGTGGCTCGCAGATTAATTGGCGGACTTGGATGCAAGCGCGAGCTGCCCCTTGAAAGCCCATAACAGGGCTTTGACGCCGATCTCGGGCAGGTTGAATGGTTTGCCAATGAAGTCGTTTCCTCCGCACAGACTTGATTGCACGCGGTTTTGGAATGTGGCCATCCCTGTTAGAAAAACGATCGGCGTTTCCTTGTGCAACGGGAGATTGCGGACTTCTTTGCAAAGCTCAAACCCGCTCATTCCCGGAAGGCCGACATCGAGAAAGATCAGGTCGAAAGCGGTTGAGGTCAGGGTGGCCAGGCATGCTTCGGGCGTTGCAGCGGAATCGGCGTTTAAGGCGACCAACTGCATTGCCACGGTGATGAGCTGGCGGGCATTGTCATCGTCGTCAACCACCAGCACATGGGAGTCGCCAGGCGCCTTGGTCTGCCTCCAAAGATCGGCGTGGACAAGGGTTCCCAGAAAATCGATGCCCTGGCTGATCGTGCGCAAAGTGGAGGCGCTCGCCTGCTGCGGCATGCTATCAAGGTCATACACGAGCGATTCGATGGCGGATGCCATTTGGAAAATCGATTGCCTTTCAAGGACCGAGGCGATCTCGCAGAAACAATGTGTCTCCTGTAGCAGTTCCTTGAAATTCGGGACTGGATTGGCTGGGCTGGTCGCCGCCTGTAAACATTGCCGCAAGACTGGAATCCGGGCCGCAATTTCCGAACCCCCCCGCGCCAGCAATTCCTCGGTCAGATGAGGCTGCTCGCTCTTGACGACATTGATGCCAAACCCGGCTTCGATCCTGGCGACCAATGTCGCCACATGGGTGGTCGAGCGTTCAATCAAATGGGTGAGGCCGGCTCCGCGCGAGGCATGGGCGAGATTCTCCAAATCGGTGGGCAATCCGTAAATCGGCAAGTCCCGCGCGGTCTTGTCGGCGCGGATCGTTTTGATCACCTCTTCGCACGACATGGTTGGAAGCATCAGGTCGATGATCACCGCATCCGGCTGTATCTCCCTCAGCCGCTGGAGACCCGATTCTCCGTCCAAAGCCACGCTCACGTTGAAGTTGGCCCTTGCTAGAACCTCGCCATAACAAGTGGCAAGAAACCGATCGCGGACGATAATGAGGAGTTTTTTGGGATTCATGCGGGTTTACGTCAGCCAAGGATATTCAATGAACTTGAGTGCGGTCGGTGTGGCAGGCACACCCGGGACAGTCAAGAGCCTTCCAGCATTCTTTACACCGGCCCGCCTGCATTGAAAATCCTTTCGGCGCATTGGGTCAAAAAATCCGTTGCCTCGAAAAAGTGCTTGAGGGGGGAAAGTGGACCGCTAAAGTGTGCATCCGTTTTCGGCGCGTCGCACGGCCAGCAAAAATGGAGGCGAAAGGTCTCCCCATGAATGCGATGGATTCGAAGGCAAAGGAAAAAGGATGAGTAGCTCAATTGGCAGAGCAAGCGACTCTTAATCGCTAGGTTGAGGGTTCGATTCCCTCCTCATCCACCCCTTCTCCATGAAGGACTTATGACGAATTCGTGCGGTGGGGATTTTTTCGTGTTTTGCAGTTGCTTTGCAGTTCTGCGGTTCCGCCGCTCACGCCCCACTGAGCTTATGGGATCCATGTTCTTTTTTAGAAGTGCTCTGAATGGCGGGATCCGTTATTTGTATAGGAGAATTAAAAGGCCTTGCTGTTTGAGTGGACCTCCTGTTTTAAGTGCAACGCCTGAACTGAGCTTGTGAAATTTTTTACAAAGTTGGCATTCCCTTTAAACTTGAGTATTGTGAACACTATGTCGACGCCGCTGGAAAAAGAGTTGGAGACTTTCGATAAACTGAAACCGCAGCTTCTTGCTGACGAAGGGAAATTCGCAGTAATCTGCGGCGAGGAACTCGTGGGGTTGTTTTCAACTTACGACGACGCCCTGAAGCTCGGGTTTGCTAAATGCGGAGTTAAGCCATTTCTAGTCAAGAAGATCGCTTCTGTTGAGCCGATCAACTTTTTCTCCCGAAAATTTGAGACGGCTGCTTAGTTCTTAGGAAATGCCACATCTGACGATTCC
>JAYUPM010000251.1:0-10499 GCA_043760145.1 Spartobacteria bacterium | reverse complement strand
ATCAGTCGGATCCGACCGATCGGTCCGATCTCCCTCACCCCACAAGCGAACGGAGCCGCGCCATGTTCTCGACATCTTCGGCCATCTCTTTGCCCTTGGGCGTCTCAAGGACCTTCGGGATTTTCGCCAGCGTGCGCGCGTTCATCACCCAGCGGAACGCCTCGATCCCGATCTTCCCCTGGCCGATATGCTCGTGCCGATCCACCCGGGAACCGCATGCCGTTTTGGAATCATTGAGGTGAAGCGCCACAAGATTCCGCTTCCCGACGACCCGATCAAATTTCGCGAACGTCGCCTTGGTTCCTTCGGCCGTGGAAAGATCGTAACCCGCCGCAAAGAGATGCGCAGTGTCCACGCAAATGCAAAGCCGCTCCGGTTCGCGGACGTGCCCAAGAATATAAGCGAGGTGCTCAAACTCAGCCCCCAGACACGATCCCTGCCCCGCTGTCGTTTCCAACGCCACTCGCGCCTTGAGTTTCGCGCTTTTGGCGAAAACCGCGTTGAGACTTTCCACCACTTTCTCCAGGCCGGCCTCCACGCCCGCCCCCATGTGTGCGCCGGGATGAAGCACCAGGAAAGGGAGATCGAGTTGGTCGCATCGGATGAGTTCCTCGGTTAAAGCGCGGCGCGATTTTTCCAGGAACTCGGGATTGGTTGCGGCCAAGTTGATCATGTAACCGCTGTGCCCGAACACCATCCCGAGCGCGGCGCGTTGCGGATGATCAGAAAAAGCGCGCCATTCCTTTTCAGCCATCGGAGCGGCGAACCATTGCATGTTATTTTTGACAAAGACCTGCATCGCGTTGGCGCCGATGGTGCAGGCGCGATCGATAGCTTTGTCGAAGCCCCCGGCGGTGGAAACGTGGGCGCCAAGAAGTGATTTCATAAGCGTGGCAAAGCTTTCGAGCGCCACTTGGGCTTGGAAAGCTTCTCATCGGAGACGTATTCGAAAAGCTTGCTTACCGGGAAGAGCAGCACTCCCGGAAGGCCGTGGGCATTGATCCGCACATTAAAATCGATGGCGTCCTCCACGAACATCAACTTCCCGTTGCCCATCAGGCTGAAACCGTTTCCGACCACGACCAGGTCATCTGTGTTGATCACCCCGTCTGCGACGGCGAATGAGCCGGAGGCTTTCTGGGCCACATCGAGTCCCATCCCGGGGACGATACTGTTGAGAATTCCCGAGAATGGGCCAAGAAACGGAATCGCGAACACGTTCCCATCGCGCACCGCGATTTCAGCCCGGCCGCGCATCGCGCGCGGATCATCGCCAGCACCAGTAAAATTATAAACCGCATCGAAGCGCCCCTTTGAGGTTTCATAATCGAAATAGAGTTTGGTCACGCTCGCAAAATCGACGTTCTCCAACTGCATCTCAACCGTGTGCCCCGGCTTCTCGCGCACCAGCGAGATATCCGCGTTCCCGCGAAGCTTCCCCCCAAACAAAGCGGCCGTAACTCCCGTGATCTTGAGACGGTCATCGGCGAACCACAATTTGCCGGTGACATTCGGGAAACTCAGGTTTTTCTTGAGAAAGAGATGATCAAACCCGGTCGGCGCATCGATCTCGATTCCCAGTCGCGTCTTTTTGCCCTCCTTGGTTCCGACGATTCCGTCCACCGCCAGGTTTGGCGGTTTGCGCACAAATCGATATGGCACCACATCCTGCACCAATTCCGGGGCGAACCAGGTCATCACTTCGTGTGGAAATACATTGGCGCGAATCTTTTCGAGCACGACCTGATCCCGGGCAAAATCGACGATCACGCCTCCTGTGGCCGAGCCTTCTTTGCGTTCGAGTTGGAAGGGAGCAATGGTGAGTTTGCGTTCCTTGAAACCAACGGTCGCGACGAGGCTCCTGGCCGCCACGTTGCGGAAGCTGGAACGCCCAAGCTTGATCTGCGCTTGAATGGCGCACATCTCCAACCTCGGTTCGCTCCCGTGAACCTTGAACTCGATTTCGGGCGAATCGGAAAATTCAAACTGCGCGAGCGCCTCCGCCATTGGCCCGGTGAGGACCGGTCCCAATGCCCGCGGGTTGATGCTGCTCGTGAACTGGGCGCGACATTCGCCGGGGGCATTTAGGATATCCCCACGGACTTCGCCGGTGCGATGGACCAGGCGAATGTCCCGGGCACTCCATTGGCCATCCTTCCAGGAGAAATCGCCAACCAAACTTTCAAAAACTGCTGCGCGGTATGCGAATCGCGGCATGGCCACCTGCCCGACAACTCCAAGCGAAGGATTCGCCCCGAGTTTGGCTTTGGCCGTGAACTCAAATTGAGGCGGACCATACGCGACAAAATCCTCCCACGGACCGGCGAACCCAAACGCCCCCGCAAACGCCAGCGCATCGAGATCGGAACGCAGACGCAAGCTCCCCTGGCCGGTCGCCACTTCAAACCGCCCGCTCGCATCCAGGTTCCCTTTGGCATCGCTGGCCTTGAGTTGGGCAATCTCAATCACCCCATCGCGGTAACCCGCCTGCAAATAAAGTTCCTCGAGACGATACTTTTCACGCCGCACCTTCTTTCCCGACAGGCTCCCTTCAACAAAAATCTGCCCGGGTTGGGCTATATCTCCGCTGAACCGCAATTCCAGCCGGGGCGGCTCGGCTTCAAATTTAATGGCCTTCAATTCCGCGATGATCCGCTCAACAACAGCAATGAGCGGCCTCTCCCCGCTGGCACTCGGCTTATATCGAAACGCTTGCGGATTAATCAGGCGACCACTGGCGGAAATCTGGACGCCGTTAACCTCCGCATCGAGCCGGCTCAAATAGATCTGCTGGGGAGGGAGCAACAGATGCCCGCTTAATCGGTTGATCTCGATCGCGGGTCCCTGGGAGTTCTTGGGATCGAGCGGCAAAACCAATCGGGCTTCGCGCAAATCGAGGGCCTCGATGAATGGCTCATTCTTAAAAAAGTTGGCGTAATTAATCACCAGCAGGATCTCGTCGATGACCGCCAATGTCCGGCGGCGATCCCGGGTATCGTAGATTCTGACGTCCCGCGCCACCAATCCACGCACCGGATCCAATGCCAATTGACGCAGCGATACCTCAACTCCTCGCTTCCGAAATTCGTTGGTTACAAACCCACGCCATTTCTTGCTAAACCCTTTTTCGTAAGCATACCAGCCGCCGCCGAGCACGCCTGCGACTAGCAGGAAACCAAGCAGTAAGAGGAGGCGTCGGCGCACGCAGAGAAGAGTCACGAGAGAATCCCCTTTACCACATGTCCATCCACGTCGGTAAGTCGGTAATCGCGGCCTTGGAATCGGAAGGTGAGCTTGGTGTGGTCGAACCCGAGCAGATGCAGGATCGTTGCCTGCAGATCGTGGATGTGGACTTTGTCACGCACCACGCTGAAGCCGAGTTCGTCTGTCTCGCCATACGTCATGCCGGGCTTGATGCCGCCGCCGCACATCCATATTGAAAACGCATCGGGAAAATGGTCGCGCCCAAGAATCCTGCCGTCGCTTGTGCGGCCTTCGCGGAATGGGGTGCGTCCAAACTCGCCGCCCCAGACAACCAATGTGTCCTCGAGCAGGCCGCGCTGTCTCAGATCCTCGACAAGCGCCGCCACCGGTTTGTCCGTGCGCTCCATCTTTTTAGTCAAGCCATCGCGGATGTCTTCACCCGGATTCCCCCCGTGAAAATCCCAGCCCCAGTCAAAGAGCTGGACGAAGCGCACCCCTTGTTCGAGCAATCGGCGCGCGAGCAGACAGTTGTTGGCGAAGGACGCTTCGCCCGGCTGCGCGCCGTAAGCGTCTTGCACGGCCTTGGGTTCGCGTCCGATGTCCATGACCTCGGGGACACTGGTCTGCATCCGGAACGCGAGTTCATACTGGGCGATCCGCGTGGCCGTTTCTGGATGGCCGAGCTCGCGGGCCTGCTCCTCATTGAGGTCGCGCAACGTGTCGAGTGTCTTGCGGCGCAGCTCCCGGTTCATCCCGGCCGGATCGCTTACGTAAAGAACCGGATCGCCTTTGGAGCGACATTGCACGCCTTGGAAAACCGAGGGAAGAAAACCGGTGCTCCAGCAGTTTGCCCCGCCGCTTGGCTGGACCCCGCTCGAAATAAGCACAACAAAACCCGGGAGATTCTCGTTCTCCGATCCGAGCCCGTAAGTGACCCACGAACCCATTGATGGCCGGCCTTGCCGAGGCGAGCCAGTATAGAGAAGGAGTTCGGCCGGCGTATGGTTGAACTGATCGGTCCACATGCTTTTGATGACACACATCTCGTCGGCGATCCGATGGAAATTCGGCACCGCGTCACTGAGCCAGATGCCTCCCTTCCCGTGCTGCGAGAACTTCCGCGGTGTGCCCATCAGTTTCGGAGTGCCGCTGGTGAAGGCGAACGTCTTGCCTTTCACAAACTGATCAGGGGCGAGTTCGCCGTCGCGTTTAACCAACTCCGGCTTGTAATCGAAAATATCGAGGTGCGGCGGCCCGCCGGACATGTGGAGATAAACGACGCGCTTTGCCTTTGGTGCAAAGTGCGGCGGATGCGGAGCCATCGGATTCAGCGGCGCAGCGCCAGCGGCGTTATTACGAAGCGCTTCAAGCGCAATCGCGCCGAGGCTGAACTGCCCAGCGCTATTTAGGAATTGCCGGCGTGTCTGATGCTGGAGATTCATTAGGGGCGGGGGGAAGTGCAAAGTGCAAAGTGGTGAGTTATTCAGTTTAGAGTAAATATCTTTGTCGCGCTGACTTTGCACTGTGCACTTTGCACTTTGCACTTTCCCCTTCCGTTCATCGCTTCATCAAGGTCTCATCGAGGTTCAGAAGCACGTTCGCCACAGTCGTCCATGCGGCGAGTTCTGTCACGTCGCCACCGGCTGGGATTGGGCCGATCGGATTCGTTGCCATGTCGGCGGCATTCTTCGGGTCTTTCAAAAAGTATTCGCGGCTCTCGTCTAGGAGTTGGGTAACGCGCTTCAGCTCGGTGTCGGTTGCTGCGCGCTGGAGGACAAAACGGTATCCGGCACGCACACGATCTTCAGCGGTCGCCCCGGCGCCAACAATGCGGCGCGCCAGGGCTTGGGCGGCTTCGACATAGACAGGGTCATTAAGCGTCACGAGCGCCTGGAGCGGCGTGTTGGATTGGTTACGGCGGATCGTGCAGATCTCGCGGCTGGTCGCGTCAAATGTCATCATCGAGGGATACGGCGAGGTGCGCCGCCATTCCGTGTAGAGGCCGCGCCGGAACCGATCCTCGCCCGCGCTGGTCTGCCAGTCGAGTCCGGCCCCGAACGCCGCGCTGAGACCGGAGTTCGGACGCGCGGGCCGCACACTTGGGCCGAACATTCTCGTGCTCAAAAGCCCGCTCACGGCGAGCGCCTGGTCGCGCACCATTTCCGCAGAGAGCCGGATGCGCGGGCCGCGCGAGACGAGTTGATTTTCGGGATCCTTCTCGAGGGCCTCGGGTGTGACGCGCGACGATTGCCGATACGCCGCCGATGTCACGAGCAGCTTGAGAAAAGCCTTCGTGTCCCATTGGCGCGCGACCAGTTCCGTGGCAAGCCAATCGAGCAACTCGGGGTTGGTGGGCTGCTCGCCTTGGGCGCCGAATTCCTCGCTCGTCCGCACAAGGCCGATCCCGAAGATTGATTCCCAATACCGATTCGCCACGACCCGGGCTGTGAGCGGATTATCCTTGTCCACGAGCCAGCGGGCCAGCGTGAGGCGGTTCATCGGCGCGCCGGGCTGCGGAGGATGAAAGGCAGCGGGCATCCCCGCAGTGACCTCATCGCCGAGCGAGAGATAGTTGCCGCGGATCTGCACGCGGGTCTTGCGCTGCTTGCCCTCAGCGAGTTCCCGCATGACAGGGACCGTGTCGGGCTTCAATTCGTCGAACTGCTTGCGAAGTGCGGCAAGCTGGTCGCGCTCGGCTTTGAGTTCGGGCGCTTTCTCGCGAATGTAGTAGTCCTGCAGTGGGGGAGAAGTGCTCAGTGCAAAGTGCTCAGTGCTCAGTGGGCGGGGAGCGCCCTCCGACTGTGCACTTGGCACTGGGGACTGAGCACTTCCCCACACCTCCATCACCTCGCGGACTCTTGGCTCGCTCGTCGCGGCGATGCGGAAATGCCCGAGGTTGTGGGCGGCAAACGCCGACTTCATATCGATGGTCACGATGAGCTTGGAGCCAGCGGGAAGTTCCAGCGGCTTCGCGGTAACAAGCGTGAGCGAATGCGGTTTCCCGGTCCCCCCGCCAATCGCCCACCCTTTTTGTCCGGGCTTCCTGCCATTCTTTTTCTTTTCAGGCGCAGCGTTGCCAATCACGGCGCCCTCATCGAAATCGGCCTGCGTAAAATCTGCGATCGCGCTGCTGAAAACGATCTCCCTTGCGCCTGTGGTATCAAACGGAATGTTCGCGGCCGACTTGTTGGCGGACTTTTCCCAAACCGGCTGGCGTTGTTCATCGAGCGCCACGATCCGGAATCCATCGAGCCGCTCCCCGGCCTCCGCGCGGTTCCAGAGAACGATCCGATCCACCGTCCGCGCCGATTTCAAATCGACTTCCCACCACGGATTATCTGACTCCGCCGTGTGCGCAACGGATCCCTTCTCGTATTCGCCTGCGGTGTTGCCATCGGTCGCGCGCTTTGCAACCGCGTCTGAATAGGTGCTGCTCTGCGATGCCTCACCGGTCGGCGCAACGTTTTCGCCCGAGGAAAAAACCTGGACCTCCGCGAGTTGGAGTAGCTTCCCTTTCCCTGGCAACTCCACGCGCACATAACGGGCAACTGCGCCCTTTGAGGCTGCGGCTGGCTGCACTTCGGCTCGCACCTGAGTGACAACAAAATTGCCCCCCGAAAATCCCGGCCCATTGCCGGGGAGCGAATCGTGAGGAAGCGCGTCGATGCGGAGAGCGGCGATTGGAGAAGTGCTCAGTGTTTCGAACTCCAGCGTGTAAGCATCCGTCTTCCCGTCGTTTTTCGCGGAGAGGATCGCGCCGTCTTCGGTAACTGTCAGCGCGACTCCGGAGGCGGCCTTCGCGACTGCGGGGCGCGCTGCATCCCATTTAAGATTCGTCGGAAATTCCCGCGCCCACTTCTCCGCTGCCGCGACAACTGCGGGTCCTGGTGTTTTGAATTTCTCTTCGACCTTCGCGAGATCAGCGTCCCATGCGGCGCGTTGCTGCTTCTGGCCTTCTCCGGTAAATGTCAGCAACGGCGATTCATCGCGACGGTCGGCATCATCGGTGTTGTTGAAGAACGCGAACATCCGGAAATATTCGTGCTGCGAGATTGGGTCGAACTTGTGCGTATGGCACTGCGCGCAAGCGAACGAAGTGCCCATCCAGACGCCCATCGTCGTGTTGGTGCGGTCCACAATCGCCGCGCTGCGGAACTCCTCATCATTTGTGCCGTCCTCGCTGTTTGTCATCGTGTTGCGATGAAACGCCGTGGCGATGAGCTGTTCCTGCGTCGGCTCTGGCAGAAGATCCCCGGCGATCTGCTCGATGGTGAACTGATCAAATGGCCGGTTCGTATTGAACGCGCGGATCACGTAATCGCGAAACGCCCAGATCGTGCGGGACGGATCATTCGCGTAACCGGCCGAGTCGGCGTAGCGAGCCAGATCGAGCCATTGCCGCGCCCAATGCTCGCCATACGCGGGCTTGGCGAGCTGGGCGTCCACGAACCGATCGTAGGCGTCCGGCGCATTGTCTTTTACAAACGCATCGACCTCCTCCGGCAAAGGCGGGATTCCCGTAATGTCAAGCGCAACACGACGCGCCAGCGACGGGCGGTCGGTCTCGGGCTGAGGCGTAAGCTTCTCTTTGGCAAGACGCGCAAGGATGAATGCATCGATTGGATTAGTGCTCAGTGCCAAGTGCCCGCCACTCAGTTTAGCGCCCTCTGACTGCGCACCGGGCACTGAGAACTGTGCACTTTTCTCCGGCACCGCGGCGCGCCTCGGAGCTTCGTAGGACCAGTGTTTGGCATAGGAGGCGCCTGCCTTGACCCACTCCCGCAGAAGGCCGATCTCGCGCGGGGTGAGTTTCTTGCCCGTCTTGCGAGGCGGCATCAGATCATCGGCATCCTCGGTTGTGAGCCGGGTGATAAGCTCACTCTTTTCCGGATCTCCCGGCACGATGGCACGGTAACCGCCGAGGTCCTCCGCCGCGCCTTCCGCCGTGTCCAGGCGCAAACCGTCCGTCCCGCCTTTGCGCTCCTTTTCGTCCGGTCCGTGGCACTGGAAGCAGTTGTTGGAAATGATGGGCCGGATGTCGCGATTGAAGTCCGGCGCGGCACCGTGCGCGAGCGTTGCGGCGACGGAGAAGAGGAGAGCTGGGAAACGGGCGGTCATGCGGTGGAATGTAAAGCTGCCAGAGGGCGGTTTCTTTGCCAGTTCTTAAAGCCTCCATGGCAGAGGCGTCGGTATCTGTTTAGCGACTTTTTTCATCCTTCATAATTCATCCTTCATCCTTTCCCCGCGGGATACTTGTTGCGCGACAAGCTCCGCGCATTAACATCCACGCCCCGATAATGGCAACCACACTTCCAACGCGTCCCGACCAAGCGACCTCCCCCGGGCGCTTCGCGATTGTGGCGAGCCAGTATAACCCGGCATACGTCCATGGGTTGGTGGACAACGCCCGGCGGGAACTGGAGACGATCGCCCCCGGCTCGGGCGTAACGGTGTGGGAAGTGCCGGGCGCATTCGAGATTCCGCTGGTGGTCCAGGAAGTGGCCTCCAGCCATGATTATGACGCGGTCATCGCGCTAGGGGTCATCATCGAAGGCGCCACTGCCCACGCGGCCTTGATCGGCGCGACAATCACTCAGGCGCTCCAAGGCATCGCGCTCGCCACCCGGATTCCGGTCGTCCACGAAGTTTTGCTACTAAAAAATGAGGAACAGGCGCGGGCCCGCTGCCTTGAACCCGATCTAAACCGCGGGGTGGAAGCCGCGCGCGTTGCCGCCAAAATGGTGGAGGTGATGCGCACACTTCCGCGCCGCTAAAATCCCATGGGCAAACGTCGTGAAGGTCGCGAGGCGGCCATCCAGTTCCTTTATCAGCTCGATCTCAACCGGGAGACGCAAAGCGCGTTGTCGGCATCGTTCTGGGCGCTGCGCACCAGGCCGGGAACCGAAGCCACCCCGGATAAAACGCGCGTCTTCACCGAGGAGATTGTCGCGGGGGTCACCGCGCATGGGGAAGAGATCGATGAGCGGATCAAGAAATGTGTGGCCAATTACGACCTCCATCGGATCGCCCCTGTGGACCGCAACATCCTGCGCCTGGCAATTTACGAGATGCTTTTCTGTCCGGATATCCCGCCTGTCGTTTCCATTAACGAAGCGATTGAACTCGCGAAAAAATTCGGCGGCGAGGAGTCCGGCCGTTTCGTCAATGGCATCCTCGATCGGATCTGCGGCGAACTCACCCGGCCGTCGCGGGCACCTGCCGGGCCGCAACCCTAGCGCGAAAAGCGCATTCAATTTTTCCCAATGGCATTCGGATTTTTCAAGTCACTCCTCCAGAAATTTACAGGGCGTCCTGTGGATTGGGATGAGCTGGAGGAATCGCTGATTCGGGCGGATCTGGGGGTCCCGATCACCGTCCGGATCCTGAAGACATTGCAAGCGCGTCCGGACGCCGAGAGCCTGACTGCTGAGACCGTGGTGGCTGTGACGCGGGAAGAGATTCTGAAAGTGCTCCCCCGGGATACGCTGATGCTGCGGCCGCTCCCCTCCAAGCCGAAGGTGATCCTGGTGGTCGGCGTCAACGGCACAGGAAAGACGACTTCCACGGCCAAGCTCGCCCATTTTCTCAAGCGCAAAGGACACAGTGTCATGCTGGCGGCTGCCGATACATTCCGCGCGGCGGCCATCGAGCAGCTTGATATCTGGGCCCAGCGGATCGGATGCGACATCATCAAGGGCCCTTACAACAGCGATCCGGCTGCGATTTGCCACGATGCGTATCAAGCCGCAGATAGCCGCAACGTGGAGTTTCTGCTTTGCGACACAGCCGGCCGATTGCACACAAAAACCAACCTGATGGGAGAGCTCAACAAAGTGCAGAGGACCCTTGCAAAGTGCGAGGCCACAGCGCCCCAGGAACGTCTGCTCGTCGTCGATGCCACAACGGGAAGCAACGCATTGATGCAGGCCCGCGAGTTTCATTCGGCCGTGAATTTAACAGGCCTTATCGTCACCAAGCTCGACGGCAGTGGCAAAGGCGGCTGCGTCCTCGCCATCCAGAACGAGCTCGGGATCCCCACGCGCTTTATTGGCACCGGCGAGAAATTCGAGGACCTCGATTTCTTTGAGAGCCGCCGTTTCGTTGACCAGATGCTCTAACCGCAGAGACCGGAATTTAACGCAGAGGCGCAGAGACGCAGAGAAGGAAAATACTTTTGTGGCTTTCGCTCAATCATCCCACTGCGAACCACCGGAATTTAACCACGGATTGACGCGGATAAAAGAATCCGATCCAGGGGATGTCCGACCTCCGACCTCCGACCTCCGACCTCCGAC
>JAYUPM010000250.1:0-3948 GCA_043760145.1 Spartobacteria bacterium | reverse complement strand
AGCGCTTTGGCAAAGACCGCTTTTCATGACTGTTCGTTTATGCTCCGCCCCGCGCACCTGGCCCAGGTCGCGGCCATTCTCGAAGATCCCGCTGCCAGCGAGAATGATCGATTTGTCGCACTCACTCTCCTGCGCAATGCCGAGGTTGCCGCCCGGGGCGTGTTGCCGTTCTGCCAGGACACAGGAACGGCGACTGTTATCGGCAAAAAAGGGCAGCAGGTTTGGACAGGGGGCGATGATTGCGAGGCGATCTCACGGGGGATTCATGAATGTTACGCGGAGGAGAATCTTCGTTACTCCCAGATGGCGGCGCTCGACATGTTCGAGGAGAAGAACACCGGGACAAATCTCCCGGCGCAGATCGATCTCTACGCGACTGCCGGGGCGGAGTTCCGGTTTTTGTTTGTCGCAAAGGGGGGCGGGTCGGCGAACAAGAGCTATCTGTTCCAGGAAACCAAGGCGCTCCTGAATCCGAAGAGTCTCATGGCGTTCCTGATCGATAAGATGCAGTCGCTCGGGACGGCGGCCTGCCCGCCTTACCACATCGTTTTTGTCATTGGCGGGACGAGCGCCGAGGCTTGTTTGAAGACAGTCAAGTTAGCTTCTGCAAAATACCTCGATACTCTCCCGACTCAAGGCAACGCGCTGGGTCAGGCGTTCCGCGATCTTGAGCTGGAGACTCTGGTCCTGAAAGCCGCGCAGGAGCTCGGCATCGGGGCGCAATTCGGCGGGAAGTATTTCGCTCTCGATGTCCGCATTATCCGGCTTCCCCGGCATGGCGCATCGTGTCCGGTGGGAATGGGTGTCTCTTGTTCCGCTGATCGCAATATAAAGGCCAAGATCAACGCAGAAGGGGTTTGGCTGGAGAAACTCGAAAGTAATCCGGGCCGGTTTATTCCGGAGTCGCTTCGGAAAGCGCATGAAGGGCGGGTGGTGGAGATCAACCTGAACCGGCCCATGGCTGAGATCCGCGCGGAACTTTCCCGATACCCGGTCTCGACCCGACTTTCATTAAGCGGGACGATCATTGTCGCCCGCGATATCGCCCACGCCAAACTGAAGGAACGGGTCGATGCCGGCCTCGGGTTGCCCGATTATTTCAAGGCGCATCCGGTTTATTACGCGGGCCCGGCGAAGACACCGGCCGGGCTTCCATCCGGTTCGTTTGGGCCAACAACAGCTGGGCGGATGGATAGTTACGTCGATCTGTTTCAAAGCCTTGGCGGCTCCATGATTATGATCGCCAAGGGCAATCGCAGCCCGCAGGTGACAGACGCTTGCAAAACTCATGGCGGTTTCTATCTCGGCTCCATCGGCGGTCCCGCGGCAATCCTGGCCCAGGAGAATATCGAGAAAGTCGAGGTGCTCGCGTATCCCGAACTGGGAATGGAAGCGATCTGGAAGATCGAGGTGAAGCAGTTTCCCGCGTTCATCCTGGTCGATGACAAAGGGAACGATTTCTTCGCGCAGATTGGTAAAGGCTGTAACGCGTGCGCCCCCGCGTAACGCAGAGACCGGAAGTTAACGCAGAGACCGGAATTTAACCCAGAGACGCAGAGACGCAGAGGATTTGGGGATGGACGCTTAACAGTTTTCCACAGATTACGCCGATTAACGCAGATTTCCTCAGATGACAGACATCGGCCCACAGACCTATCCGTTGAGCCGATACCGTCCTAGGCGATGCGGATCTCCCAGTTCAGAAAATCCGCGATAATCTGCGATAATCTGCGTAATCTGTGGACTCCCTGAGAGACATGCGCATGACCATTCGCGCGGATATTTACGAAGAAGTATCACCCTGCCTTCTCTGCGTCTCTCGGAACTCTGCGTTAAAAACTTCGGGTCTCTGCGAGCTCCGATTACAAAACTCTCAGGTGGCGGCGACCGGGGTCGCGGCTTTACTGTGCGCGCCTCATGACTGACACAATCCACGACACGTTGCGCGATGTATTCGGCTTTGACCAGTTCCGGGCAGGCCAACAGGCGGTCATTGAAACGATCCTGGGCGGCAAACCGGTGCTCGCCGTGTTCCCGACTGGAAGCGGCAAGAGTCTTTGTTACCAACTAAGCGCGTTGCACTTCGAAGGACTCACCATCGTGGTATCTCCACTGATCGCCCTAATGAAGGACCAGATTGATTTCTTGAACCGGCGCAAGGTGGCGGCGGCCCGGCTCGATTCCAGTGTCAGCCCCGAGGAGTTTCAACGGGTCAATGCGCAGCTCGACCAGGGCACGCTAAAGCTTCTTTACGTGGCACCGGAACGGTTCTCCAATGAACGTTTCCTCCACAAGTTGCACCGCTTGAAGATATCCCAACTGGTCATTGATGAGGCGCATTGCATCTCGGAATGGGGCCATAACTTCAGGCCGGATTACCTGAAGCTGGCGGGTATCTCGCGGGAGCTCAGGTTGGATCGGGTGATGGCATTGACAGCGACAGCGACACCCGCGGTGGCCCGGGATGTTTGCCGCGAGTTCAATATCCCCCCGGAGGCATACATCTACACCGGGTTCTATCGGCCGAACCTGGAGCTCCGTGTCAGCGTGGCGCGCGCCCAGGATCAACTCACCCAGTTGTTGGACCGCTTGCGCGAACGCCCGGCGGGCGCCACCATTGTCTATGTGACTTTGCAGCGGACGGCGGAGACGGTGGCCCAAGCGCTCTCAAAGCATGGGTTTGTCGCGCGGGCTTATCACGCGGGCTTGAAAACTGAGGAGCGAACTGAGACCCAGGATTGGTTCATGAAATCCGAGAAAGCCATTGTCGTCGCAACGATCGCATTCGGGATGGGGATCGACAAGGCGTCGATCCGTTATGTCTATCATTATAACCTTCCAAAAAGCCTTGAAAATTACTCCCAGGAAATCGGCCGGGCCGGACGGGACGGGGCGCCCTCGGTCTGTGAGATACTTGCGTGTGCCGATGATGTGACGATCCTCGAGAATTTTACTTATGGCGATACGCCTGAGCCCGCATCTGTTGAAGCGCTTGTCGCCTCGTTGATGAAGTTTGAAGGCGAGTTTGACGTCTCCACCTATGAGTTATCGCGCACTTACGACCTGAGACCGCTGGTCCTGAATACCCTGCTCACTTACCTGGAACTCGCGGGCGTGCTGGAGGCGACTAATTCATTCTACAACGAATACCAGTTTCAACCGTTGCGTCCCTCGGCGGAAATTTTGGCCCGGTTTGATCCGGAGCGGGCATCGTTTTTGCATGAGCTGTTTGCCAGTTCTGTCAAGGCGAAGACGTGGTTTTCGATCGATTTGGATAAGACGTCGCGGAAACTGCAATGCCCGCGTGATCGGCTTGTGAAAGCACTCACTTACCTCGAGGAAAAGGGCGACTTGGAACTCAAGGTGGCCGGGTTGCGCAATGGGTTCCGGATCCGGAACAAGCCAGACGATATGCAACGTCTCACGAGCAATCTGGTGGACCGGTTTCAAAAGCGCGAAGGCAACGATATCGGCCGGGTCATACAGGTTCTTGACCTGGTCTCCCGGGAAACGTGCATGGTCCGGGGGTTGCTCCAGCATTTCGGGGAGGAACTGGGCAGGGACTGTGGGCATTGCGGGATCTGTCTCGGAGACGCCCCCGCCCGGCTGACTCGTTCCGCGCGAACCGATCTGGGTGGGAATCATCGGGCGGACATCCAGGCGCTTCGACACAAACAGCCGCATGCCCTACATACACCGAGGCAACTGGCCCGGTTTCTGTGCGGGCTATCTTCTCCTCTGGCTACTCAGACCAAGCTTACCAAGCATCCCCTTTATGGAGTATTTTCCGAGGTCCCATTCGCGACGGTCCTGGAGTTTGCGGGGAATCAGTAAACAGTGGTCAGTGATGAATGGCGCGAAGTTAAGGAAATATCGTCCTCGTCCTCGTCCTCGTCCCTCGTCCTCGATTCCCCGTCCATTGTCGTTTTCGAGGACGAGGACGAGGGA
>JAYUPM010000249.1:0-1648 GCA_043760145.1 Spartobacteria bacterium | reverse complement strand
TGAAATTCGTCCTGGCCCATGTGCGACTTGAGGAACGCTTTGTAATCGTTTCCGGGCACAAAACAGATTTCCTGGCTATCAACCTTGTCGGCGGTTTTTAGGCCGAGTTTGCGGGCAATGGCGCGGATCTCGGTTTTTTCCATATCCCCCAGTGGGCAAATGGCGCGCTGCAACTGGGTCTGGCGCAGGCTGAAGAGAAAGTATGACTGATCCTTCCGCGGATCCCGTCCCTTACGAAGCACCGCCCGGTCCGCATGATGTTCGATGATGGCGTAATGGCCGGTGGCGATGAATTGTGCCCCGATCGCCTTTGCTTTGCCCCAGAGATTGCCGAACTTGACCTTCTCGTTGCACATGACGCACGGGTTCGGAGTGCGTCCCGCTTTGTATTCGGAGGTAAAATAATCGATCACCAGCTTCTCAAACTGGTCGGCCTCATCGACCACGTAATGAGGGATCCCCAGCGCATGGGCGACACCCCGGGCATCGGCGATTGCCTGGGGCCCGCAACATTTGTCTTCGGCGCGCGAAACGCAGTCCTGCGGCCAGACCTTCATCGTCACGCCAACGACGTCATACCCCTGTTCCTTGAGCAAATACGCCGCAACACTCGAGTCCACGCCACCGCTCATCCCAACGACGACGCGGGTGGGGGAATCAGGAGTGGAGTTGGAAGCGGTCGGGTTCAAGCGGCGCACTTTCCTCTCGATCGGCCCAGTGCTCAACAAATATTTCCGCCGCGGCTCCCCAAGAGACCGGAACTTAACGCAGAGGCGCAGAGACGCAGAGTTTTTTTTGGGTCGGAAAATTCGGACCCTGTGGATGTATTTCCCTTCTCCGCGCCTCTGCGTCTCTGCGTTAAGTTCCGGGCTTGAGGTCTCCCCAGGCTGCTGACATCGTCGCCGGGTGAAAGCTCTCTCATTTCTCCTTCTTGCCGGTGTTCTCTTTGTCACCGGCTGCCAGTCCCCACGGGCTGACAGCAAAGGTTCGCAAACCGAATTTACCAAGTTTCGCGTAACCAATTACCGTGGCGATCTGATTGCCGACTGGGTGGCTGAGGGGAAATATCAGAAGACGGATCGCGACGGGTATCTAATCAAAGCAGTGGAGCGCACCAGCGGCCCGCCGTATTCCCAAACCACCCGATACCCGAACGGCTGGAACACGACAGTGGCCGGCCCGCATATTATCCATTGGCTCTGTCCCAAGCCGCGCTGGCTCGCGGAGATGGACGGATTCGAGTAAATCGCCAGGAAACCTCCCCCATGGAAACTCCCCAGAAATCATCAGAATACACTACCATCCCACAGGGCGGAAAAAATGGGGTGGGAGTCTCGATTCTATAAGGGTTGGCGAGTGGTTTTCACAGGAGGTCGATTGCGAGTGTTTGCCGGCGACACCGGGAAGTGACACCTCACATTTTAACCGCAGATGGCTCAGATTGGCGCAGATTACCTCAGATGAAGATCAGGCAAGGCTGGCGTTCAAAACACTCGAATCCTGATGATGTCCGCTTCCGGGGCTTGGTATCTGCGGTCATCTGCGTTCCTCTGCGCAATCTGCGGACCCAGTGAGAGACTTCCATCAAGGGTTCAATGATGGATTTTTTGGGAACGCAGGCAGGAAAATTATAGGCAAGAAAATGTTT
>JAYUPM010000248.1:0-3969 GCA_043760145.1 Spartobacteria bacterium | reverse complement strand
TCAGTTAGCTGTGTGGTTCGCCCGGTTTCGGTGACCTTGGCGACTTGCTGACGGGTATAAGCGCCGTCGTAGGTGTCGTAAAAAGTAGACCGGCGATGCACTCCGGTTCCTTTGAAGAGGTTGGTATCAAACAAAATTTCGTTCCCAGCCCAATTCATGAGGCGGGTATTCTTCATCTTGGTCTGCCCGCTATCACGATAAACCCTTAATGCTTCCCGATAACTACTCCCAAAAGTCGCAATAAACGGCAGAAAATACTGATCTTCCACCGCCGAGCCAGTTACTTTCTCCGGCTGCCGGTCTTTGAAATAGGTCGTAACAGAAGTGGCCAGGGTGGGGAGAGTTTCAGTAACAACTTTGATGCCCGTGGAGTAAACGGTGTTGACCGTCGAGGTCAATCCGTCAGGTCCTGTTGAGGAAAATAGCTCCCCCGCAAGATTGTAACTGTTGCTTGTGGCAACTGTGAGACCTCCTGCAGTAACGGTTTCGGTCAGGACGTACCCCAGCACATTATAAGTGGAAGTAGTGACGCGATCGGCATCGCCGCCACGCCCAGAAACGGTCCGGACCACGACACGATCTAGTTCGTCATATTGAAAAGCGGTCTGTATTCCGGACTCGTCGGTTTCGGACTGGAGGTTGCCGTCGGGATAATAACTGGCTTCAAAAACAATCCGGCCGTTACGGACGGTCTGGACGAGCTGGTCACCGATATAAGTATGCACCTTGCGATCGATCAGGCGCCCCGAAGCCAAAGGGTTAAGAAAAGTCTCTTCGCGTAGAATCTTCCCAAACTGATCTTCGATTTGAACTTCGGTGATCGTTTTATCTGCAACGCCCACTTCGACAGCGCCGGGAATTCCATGAGTGATCCTGACCTCCATGGCCAGTCCGGTCGTGTTTTCTGTAAAGGTTTGCGCGGCGGCGTTCCATGACCCGGTGCGATAACGGAACCAGCGGGTGGTGCCATCGCGTTTGCGCTGGTAAAAAGGCCGCTGGCGGGTCCGCGAAAGGTGCTCTTCCTCGAAAATGGCGCTGGAATTATCAGCGTATTCATAGCGCTCCTTCACCCAGACATTCGGCGAGGAGACAAAGTCGTGATACGTATAGATATAACCCACCGTCTTGTTATCAACCGAGATTGTATCACGTTGCTCCATGATGCCAGCTGGGTTTATAATCACGCGGTCGAAAACAGTGTGCCGGGCGACATTCGGCTGCGGAATAGTGTTTTTATACGGCTCCGCGGTATGAGAGGGAGCGCCGGGCGCAGCCACTGGTCCCAGACCAGATTCCCATAAGCCGGCGACCACATGCTGATAACCGTCCGGATACTCCGTGCGGGTGGGAATCCCAGCGAAACTCGACGACATGCCAGCCGCATCCAAATAGTAAAACCGGGTGGTCAATGCTTTGTTATCCGGATCTTCAACCCGCTCCGCGAGAGCTTCACGGACCTCCCCAGGGCCTGCCCAGTTGAAGAAGGCCCGGTAAACCTCCCTCGCCTTATACTCCAGCGTCGCATTCGTATACTTCCAGTTCACCTCCGTGCGCTCGGTGCCGTTGGCTCCCAGGGAGTAATCGCGGCGATCCGTCCACTTACCGTTAAATCGGGAAATGCTCATTGTGCCTGAGGTGCCGGCCGTCCCGGTCCATTCAGCCTGATGAACTTCAGTTACGCCCGCCACTTTTGTGAACCGAACTTTTCCCGAAGCCGCAGCGTCTGGATTTTCGACGAACCATGAGAGTGTGGCTGCTCCGTTGAGGAGATAAAAACCGGTTTGTGGATCTTTTCCCGCAAGCTGGCTGGTTGAGTAAACACGGACTTGAAAGCCGGTCGCGGTATTTTGAATATCGAGCAAGTGTGAATCCGTCCGGACCTGGCGCAAAACGTCAACGCCCTGATCGTCAGTCTTAATAATTTCGCGGTATTCTCCGCCATGGGAAAGTCCAAGATTTCGACGGGAGTAGGCCGCCGAATCAATCGCACTGACTTGGTAAACGAGATGACCGTTCGAATACGCGTGGCCAGTGTTACCGAGACTCATCTCCCAGCGGAGGGCCCCGATAGGCTCGCTGATCGAGTAAGAAGCAGCCTCCGCTGTAGCGGTGGCCGTAAGCTGGCTGTCCGCCGCTGGAGCGGGTCTTCTGGAACCCGCCGATTGTCTTGCGAGTGGCTCTTGGGCCGTTGTGGGCTTCCAAGCTCCCGTCTCATGGCTTTTGGAGGCGCTTGGTAGTGCCATATCAGGAATCAGGCTTGGGCGAATAGAACTTGTCTTGGTCTGGTTTGCCTTTGCCGACAGACCGGTTGTTCTCACAGTGCTTTGCTGGAGTGTCGCGGCGCCCGTGCCGGGACATCTATCGGAAACATCTCCAACTGGCTGGGCGTCAATAAACGCCTGCTTATCGAGCTTGAATTCGTTACCACCGAACTGCGGCCCAGTGGAATCTCCAGCGTTCTCCTGATCCGTCCCCATAGTCACCTTGACATAGAGATCAGGCTTCCAAGTGGCATCGAAATATCCGTCGGGGTACATTTCGGCCGGAACCCATGTTTCGCCGTCAGTAGAGTACCAGTAACGGAGGCATCCAGAACTTGGCCGACCGTAATAAGTAACCGGGTTGAGGGCACCGACATCCGAGAAAACCTCTTCAGGTTGCTGGCCGTTTAATTCATATCGAATCCGAATCGGTTCGTTAATACGTGGCTCTACCGTAAGCTCTCTCTGCCATTGCACACAGGCACCGTTTGCCCCTGACATCGGAAAACTGTCGATGAGCGTGCCTCCCACCGACACCTGAACGGTCGCGGTGCCAACCATTTTCCCAATGCCATTAAGGGTAATTTTTAATTTGTCCTCCGCATTACAGAATCCGCAAGCTGCCTGGAGATTGGAAACGGAAAGGGCTATTCCGAGCGAGATAAGTGCCAGGGACCGGCTGAGGCGATAAATAGAAGCAAACATAAAAAATAAAGGAGGCCGGTTATTCAAGCGGAGTGTAGAGGGTCAGCGGACCGGCTGGATTGGGCGGTCGCTCATCAAGGTTGGGGTTACTGCCGGCATTGAACTCCTGGGAGTTCGAGAGACCGTCCCCATCGGAATCATAATGGCCGTCATTGGCGCGGCCCGTAGAGTCTTGGGAATAAGCGTTATCGGGATCAAAACCGTTTGCACTTTCCCATGCATCTGAAAGCCCATCCCCGTCGCGGTCGCTCTCGTAGACGCGGGTATAAATAGCAGTGACGATGGCGCTCGATGACCATCCGCTTTTGAATGCGCGCACTTTCACGGTCGCCGGGACCGGGACATTGACACGTCCACTAGGTGGCACAATGGGACCGGTTACCGTGGGATCCTGACCATTAATGGTGTAATGAATCGCTGCGCCGGGAATATCACAGGCAACCGTCACGGCGACCTGACTCGTCTGGTAGGAACCTCCTCCAGGGGTGATCGATGGAGGGCTGACCTGTGGAAAGACCGAGAAATTGGGCAGCTTCGCAGGCAGCCAATAGGCGAGATTGTCAGTAAACCCTTTTCCCATCTGTCCCCAAGTGTTGCTACCAGCCAACCAGATCGAGCCGTCTCGTTTCACGAGTGCAGAGTTATACCCTCCTGCGGCGATCATGACATTATCGCCATCGGTGACTCTAAATCTTACCGGAAATAATGCCTCGTTTAGAGTTTGAATGCCAAGTTGTCCGTTTCCATTGGTGTCCCATCCCCATGCCGATAAGTCACTCCCTCGAAGAGAGAAGGTGTGACTGGCATCACCCCCGGTTCCGGCACTGATTGCCGTAATCCCTGAGTGATTGGTTAGCAACATCGGGGCTGTTCGGTTCGCCCGACTGGCTTCGCCTGGAGCCCGGACGAAACCCCACAGCCAAACTGTTCCGTCCGCCTTTAGCGCGACCGTATGGTTGAAGCCGCAGTCTACCGACTTGGCACCGGTGAAATTGGTTACTTG
>JAYUPM010000247.1:0-1661 GCA_043760145.1 Spartobacteria bacterium | reverse complement strand
CCTTAAGGACGCCCCGTTTTCACGGCTGGACCTGATCTCATGCCGCAATCTCCTCATTTATCTTAATCAAGAGGCGCAACGCGGGGTCTTCGAGATCTTTCATTTTGCCCTTCGTCCGACCGGGATGCTTTTCCTCGGTTCCTCTGAATCGGTCGATGATGGCGCTTCGCTCTTTACCGCGACGGACAAGAAATTCCGGATTTATGCGCCTCAACCGACCGAGCGCGCGGCGATGTCGCCACTGGTGGTTCACAATTTATCCGCCCGTGAGGCCGAAGTTTCGGAGCGGTTGCCCCGGACCCTGAATCTCCCTGCGTTTACCTTCCCGGCCCTCCCCGGCGTCAATCCCCCGGGAGATCGGGTGCCGTGGGCGGAACTCCATTTTAAGCTGATCGAACGAATTGGCCCCCCCTCGATCATCGTCAATCGGGCGCATCAGATCCTCCATCTCTCCCAGAGTGCGGGGCGTTTTCTCCAGATTTCCGGGGGAGAGCCGACGACAAACGTGCTGCGACTCGTCCACAGCGGGTTGCGCATTGAATTACGCGCGGCACTCTACCGGGCAGCGGAAACCGATCTCCCAGCCGAGGCCGTTGGGGCGCAGACGATCATCGATGGCGTCCCGAATTTGGTCACGATTCGGGTGACCCAGGTGCGGGACCTGGCGCCGGATTATTTTCTGGTGACTTTTGAGGCGCGCGAAAGCACAGAGACTGAGAAGCCATTGGCAATCGGGGGCGAAGAGGAGTCCCTGGTGGAACACCTGGAGCGGGAGATTGAGCAGACAAAGCGCCACTTGCGAGAGACGGTGGAGCAGTATGAAGCCTCGACGGAGGAACTGAAGGCGAGCAACGAAGAGTTCCAGTCGATGAATGAGGAATTGCGCTCGGCCACTGAAGAGTTGGAAACCAGCCGGGAAGAGCTGCAGAGCATCAACGAAGAGTTGATCACGGTGAATGGCGAGTTGAAGTCGATGGTCGATGAGCTTGGGCGGGCCAACAGCGATCTGCAAAACCTGATGGCCGCCACGGCCATCCCGATCATTTTCGTGGATCGCAGCTTGAACATCATGCGCTACACGCCGACGGCCATTGATATTTTCCATCTGATCCCGGGAGATCTCGGCCGACCGCTGACCGATCTCCACCACCAGCTCGACTATCCGGACCTTGTCTCCGACGCAAAGCGGGTTCTGGCCAACCTGACTCTGATCGAACGCGAAGTGAGCGAACCCACAGGACGCAGGTTCCTTGCGCGGCAGCTTCCTTACCGGACCCCCGAAGACCATATCGCTGGGGTGGTGCTTACCTTTGTCGATATTACAGAACGCAATCTGGCAAATGCAGCAGCCCGGCGCACTGATGATCAACTCCTGCGCAGTGAAGAATTGCTGCGGATGGTGGTGGAAAACGCCCGCGATTACGCCATCTTTTCCACCGATCTGGAGCGCCGCGTAACGAGTTGGAATTCAGGCGCCGAGCGGCTCCTCGGGTATAGCGAAACGGAGATTATGGGCAATTCCTCCGATATCATATTTTCTGCCGAGGACCGTGCTTCGGGTATCTGCGAGAGGGAAGCCGAAATCGCCCTCAAGGAGGGCCGGTTCGTCGATGAACGCTGGCACGCGCGCAAAGACGGAAGCGTTTTCTGGGGAAGCGGAT
>JAYUPM010000246.1:0-1662 GCA_043760145.1 Spartobacteria bacterium | reverse complement strand
CGGCTTTGCTGGGAACATCGAGCGCGAACATGAGCCGGTCCCGGGAAGGAATGGCCTTGGTGGAGAGAAGAGAAAGATCATGCATGGGAAAACCTCTTTGCTTAAATGCGCCGATCCGGGCTGGCGAGCGTCATTCTCAATGAGCGCCCGGCAAATTTTCAGTGCTTGCCCGGGCAAACCCCATCGTTACCCTGCGCGCTCCTTCTGCTGCGCCCGCGCGGTGGCGGGATTTATCCGCGTCAACCTTTCAACCCACTTTATCACTCATGGCTAACACCATCCTTGTCGGCGCCCAATGGGGCGACGAAGGCAAAGGCAAAATCATCGATTTTCTCACCGAAAAAGCCGACATCGTCGTCCGCAGCCAGGGCGGCAATAATGCCGGGCACACCGTCATCGTGGATGGTGTCAAATACGTCCTCCATCTCATCCCGTCAGGCATTTTGCGCTCCGGAAAAAAATGCGTCATCGGCAACGGCGTCGTCATCGATCCCGTGGCAGTGGCCCAGGAGATCGAAGGATTGCGGGCCCGGAAAGTGAAAGTCACAAAGGCGAATCTTCTCATCAGCGACTGTGCGCATCTGGTGCTTCCGTATCACCGGTCGCTGGATGAACAGCGGGAGATCAAGAAAGGCAAAAACAAGATCGGCACGACCAAGCGCGGGATCGGCCCGGCCTATGGCGACAAAGCGGCGCGAGTCGGGCTCCGTGTCAGCGACCTGATGCAACCCGCCTTGTTCAGCGAAAAACTTGCGCAGCGCGTGAAAGAGAATAACGCGATCCTCAAGGCGTTCGGGGCGAAACCACTGAACTTCAAAAAAATCGAGGCCACGTATCTCGAAGCGGCGGAGAAACTGCGGCCCTTTGTCGGGAACACCGTGGTTTATTTGCACGAAGCGTTGCGGGCCAAAAAGGAGATCCTTTTTGAAGGCGCCCAGGGAACCTTCCTTGACCTCGATCACGGGACGTATCCGTATGTCACCTCTTCCAATACCACAGCGGGCGGCGCATCGACCGGGTCCGGGGTGCCACCGCACCGGATGGATCGGGTTCTGGGCGTAATGAAAGCTTATACGACCCGGGTCGGGGAAGGACCGTTCCCGACCGAGAACGATGCGTTTGGCGATATGCTTCATGGAATGGGGCGTGAGTTCGGCGCCACGACCGGGCGGGCCCGGCGCTGCGGATGGTTCGATGCGGTGGCCACCCGATACGCGGGGATGGTTAATGGGATCGATGACATTGCCGTCACCAATCTCGACGGGCTCGATTCCCTAGCTTCAATCAAGATTTGCACCCATTACAAGCTCGGCAAAAAGACCCTTCAATATCCTCCATCCGACGTGCTCGAACTCACCGCGTGCAAGCCGGTTTACATCGAAATGCCCGGCTGGCAAACCCCGACACACGAAGCAAAAAAATATAGCGAGCTCCCGGCCAATGCCCGGGCTTATCTCGGCAAACTCGCCGAACTGACAGGCGCCAGGCTCATCATTGCCAGTGTCGGGCCTAATCGGGAGCAGACGATCGTGTTATAGGAGGCGCGGGGATATAGGACCTATAGGACTTTATACGACCTATGCCCTCTGACCCTCCTCAGAAACCGCGGCACATCGCCATCATCATGGATGGGAATGGGAGATGGGCGCGGGAACGCGGCTT
>JAYUPM010000245.1:0-1662 GCA_043760145.1 Spartobacteria bacterium | reverse complement strand
CCGCCTGGGTGCTTAGGCACGCGGTGAACCGGCCGGGATATCCCATAATCACTGTCTCCACGGTTTGGCCATCCGCGAGGCGGAGGAGGAATTTGCGGGTCAACCCGTCGGAACTGGCAATGTCGGCGACTTGCTCCGGGCGATCGCAAACGAATTGACGATCCACTTCGAAAGCCTGCTTGATCCAGCGTTGTAGGGGCGGGGAAAAGTCACGGCGTTGGGCAAGATCGGTTTCGCACTCGCGATGCAATGCGCTCCATAAAGCGCGGGCATGGATCGCTGGCATCCCGGCCTCGACGATTACCTGTTCGAGGGCGGAAAACTTCAGGTCATGGATCGAGCGCGGAACCGGGGAAGCAGTTGTCGCGTTATGGGTGGCGGTGGACACAGGGTTTAAGAAAGCGATAGTGGGCGTCCGGGGCTCGCCCTAAGATCAATGACATTGGACTCCGCAACTCAACTGCAAACACTGCTCGATGGCACCGAGCCACTTCTGGCTCTTGCCCCAATGCAGGCTGTCACGGACCTGCCGTTCTGGAATCTCATGACCCAATACGGCGGCGCCGATCTCTATTACACGGAATACTTCCGGGTTCATGCAGATTCGCATCTCGATAAATGGATCCTAAATTCCGTGCTCGAGAATCCGACCGGATGCCCTGTGGTGGCCCAGATGATTGGGAACGATATTCCCTCGCTGGTCCGGATCGCGCGCGAGCTTCAGAAGCATCCCGTGGCCGCAGTCGATCTCAATCTCGGATGTCCTGCGCCGGTCGTTTATAGAAAGTGCGCCGGGGGCGGGTTGCTTCGGGACCTTGATAAAATCGATGCGATCCTTGAAGCGCTGCGGGAGGTTGTGCATGTGAAGTTTACGGTGAAGACACGCATCGGGTTTGATGATCCATCTGTCTTTGAGCGTCTATTGCCAATCTTCGCCCGGCACTCCATCGACCTCCTTACTGTGCACGGGAGGACTGTTGCCGAGGGTTATCGCAGCGCTGTGCATTACGATTATATTGCCCGTGCCGTCGCTGAGATGCCGTGTCCAGTCCTGGCCAATGGTAACATTCATTCTGCCCAAAAGGCGCTTGATGTCCTCGCAATGACCGGGGCCCGCGGACTGATGATCGGCCGGGGCGCCATTCGCAACCCGTGGTTATTTACCCAGATCCGCCAGCTCAGGCGCGGGGAACCGCTCTTTCAACCCGTTGGTCACGAAGTGCTCGCCTATATTCGCGCGCTCTACGAGGCCGTCTGTTATCCTGATGTCCGCGAATCCGCCCAGGTGCAGAAGATGAAGAAGTATCTCAACTTCATTGGGATCGGGGTCGAGCCGAGCGGGGAGTTTCTCCATCAGATCCGGCGGGTAACGACGAAGGCGGCGTTTTTTGAGCTTTGTGAGCGGTTCCTCGATCACGACCGACTAATGCCATTGGAACCGTTCGAGCTGGGATTGGCATCCACGGACGTGATGGCTGGGGAGAATTTTTAAAATCATAGAGTCCATGATGTCCATAGAGTCCATAGGAGCTGACATGGACCGAATGGACGATATGGACCCTATGGACCCTATGGACAGGATGATGACAATTCATCTTTCCGGGCGATCTCGCGTTCCTGTTCATCGAGGCGTTGCTGGAGATCATGGATGGTGTGATGGGC
>JAYUPM010000244.1:0-3990 GCA_043760145.1 Spartobacteria bacterium | reverse complement strand
TTCGACAGTCACGAATGCGGGTAATTGGGGCGCTCCAAGACGCATGGTTGCCCGGTCTTGACCCTGTGAGAACCTGATCTCATGGGACAGCATCCGCTTATTGCAAGGGGCACCCGGAAAAAACACGCAATCGACCTCCTGTGAAAACCACCCGCAAACCCTTATAGAATCAAGACTCCCGCCCGATTTTTTCCACCCTGTGGGATGCTAGTGTTCAGACTTCAGACTTTAGACTTTAGACTAGATGACAGATACGGAGCGGCCACGAGGAAACCGTAGATCATGCGACCTTTTTCTTCAGCTCCCGTGATCGGTCGCGCAGCTCCGCTTTAAGCGCTTCCACTTTCCCTGCCGGTTGATTGCAAAGCAGCGCGGCTGTGAGAAATCCCGGCTGATAGTAACGCATGACAAATGACTTTTTTGCCCGGTCTCCTTCCAGCTCCATCTGCGGATGGGGTCGCGAGAAATCGCCAACCATATCGAGCTTGAGATCCAGGATTTTTACCGTGCGATGCGGAATCCACTCAAACCTTTGGCGCTTCTTGCCGGTCATATTGGCGCCCACGAGGCGTCCTTGGGCGAGCGTGCATTCGAGCTGATCTAGCCGGCGTTGCCCGCCAAATATCCGGTCCGGATAAGCCGCAAGATCACCCACCGCATAGATTCCTTTTTCGTCGGTCTCCAGGAAATCATCGACAGGGGTTCCTTGCGGATAACTCAGCGGGGTATTGGCAACCAACGAGAGATTTGGGTCTGTCCCAATGGCAACGACAGCAACGGTGGCGGGAAATCGCTGACCACTCTTGCTTTGGACATTCTTGAGCACAGTCCGACCTTCAAAACCGTTCAGGGGTTCACTCAACTTCATGGTGACCCCGTGAGCAGCGAGATAGGCGGTAAGCCAGGTCGCGGTGGATTCATCCAGCCATCGGCCCCAAAGTGCTTTGCCACGATGGACCAGAGTCACGGCTAGCCTTGGCCATTTACTGAGGAGCCCCGCGACCTGGGCGGCCACGCATCCCCCGCCGACAATCACCACTTGGGTTTCGGTTTTGAGCACCTCGCGCAACGCTATGCCATCCCGCAGCGTCCGAAGATAAAAGATGTTGCCCAAGCCAGCGCCCGCCACAGCCGGACGCCGGGCATGACTTCCCATGGCCAGGCACGCCTTGCGGAATTCAACCGCCTGGCCGGTGCTAAGAACCGCGATCCGCCGTTCCAAATTGATCTGTGTCACCATCGTATCCAGGCGGAGATCGATTTTTTCATTCTCGAAATGTGCCGCGCTGGCCAGGACCAAATCTCCCGCGTCCTCCTCCGGTTCAACGTTATGCTGCAGGCAGTTCTCGAGCAAATCCTGCCGCCGATAAGGGAGCAAGCTCTCGGCGCCCACCATCATTACTGAACCTTTGCGGTCAAACTCACGAATGCCTTCGCAAACACTGGCTCCACCCGCACCAGCTCCAATTATTAAATAATCCCGACGAATCATAGGCCTCCTCCCCCCTTGAATCGGATGTGAGAATGCTTTCGGGTGGTTTGTTGGAGAGGTTATTTCGGAGGGCGGAGGGCGGAGGGCGGAGGGCGGAGGGCGGACAGATACAGAAGCCGCCTCTCCTTTGATTGAAACTCAGATTCCCATATTGGAGAGCGTCACCGCGATCCGGTTCACGACCTGCGCAAGACCGGGATGGGTGCTCTCCAATCCAGCCACCGAAGAATTCAACCCATCCAACGCCGCCTTAAGCAATTCGGGCTTTTGCTCCGTCCGGGTTGCTTCGTGCGCAGAGGCTGCAGCAAAACGGGTCACGCTATCGGCGTCTTCCATCCGGGTCTCCGAGAGATGATTCACCTCGGCGTGAAGCGAGGAAAGGAGCTCGAGTAATTCAGCCTTCACCGGGTCCGATAATGTGCTGGCTTCCCGAAGCTTATTTTGGATCTGCTCAATGTGCTGTTGGATCATGAAACTAAACTACGATGGTTCCCGGGAAAAAGCACCGCTTTCCATTGTCGGACACGTCGGACTTGTCGGACTTGACGGAGCGGGACTAGCATCCACCCCACGAAATGCGAATTTCCAAGAAAGCTGAATATGCCCTGCGGGCGCTTACCGCAATGGCACGCGAGCCTAAATCGTGGCGGATAGAGGAACTCAGCGACCGTGAAAACATTCCGATCAAATTCCTTGAACAGATCCTTCTCTCGCTGCGGCACGCGGGATTGTTGACCAGCAAACGGGGAGTGGGTGGCGGATACGCACTTTTAAGGGCCCCGGGAGAAATATCGGTCGGGGAAATCATCCGCACCCTGGATGGCCCGCTGGCCCCGGTCCCGTGCGCTGCGCAGCCTCCGACCGAACGCTGCAGTTGCCCGGATCCGCGGAGTTGTCCGTTGCGAGCCCTGATGATCACGGTGCGCGAGAATCTGACCGCAATGCTTGACGCCCAGACCCTTGAAGACCTCCTCCGATTGATTCCCAGCGCGGATGCCCTGGCCTTTGAGATTTAGCCGTTGGAGTTATGCGTCTTTGCGGGCGGGTATCACCAGGATCGGGCATTTTGCGTCTTTCAACAGGCCGGAAGCCACGCTGCCAACCAATAGATTGTAGAACGCCCCATGACCGTGCGAGCCAATCACGATGAGATCCGCTTGATGCTCCTTCGCTTGCTTAAGAATCTTTTCCACCACGGGACCCTGGATGTGGTAAGCACTCACTTTCCCACCACCCGCCGCCAAATTTATCTGGAGCGCTTCGAGCTCTTTCTTGGACTCCCGGGCGGTTTCGGCGACTGCGACACGGACCTGCTGCGGCCCCGCTTCGAAGCCGACAAAATCCGGCTCCGGTTCTTCCACATGGAGCAAAATGATTCGACCATGGAATGCATCGGCAATGGCGCAAGCCGCTTCGGCCACGCGAACCGTCACATCCGAAAAATCGACTGGAACGAGAATAGTTTGAGCCTTCATAGAGCTAAAGATAGAGCCGGATCGTGGCGCAAACAACAGGTGACTCAGGGAAGTGGAAGCGCAATGCTAAGAACCGTATCCATGGCACTGTTTTTGTGACCGAACCGAATGGCGCCAACTTACGGAGGTTGTCCATGCAGAGGGGCAATTGAAAATTGAGAATTGAAAATTTGGGGAGGGGAAGGAGAGCTGGACAAGCTCGCTAGCGTCCATCCAATTTTCAATTTTCAATTTTCAATTTTCAATTTTCAATTTTCAATTCTCAATTTTCAATCTCTCCCGATGTCGATAATGCCGCTTAAGTTCGCGCCATTCGTGACCGATCCGCCCTTATGCCCGATCTTTTTTCCAGCTCTCCAACCGCGCCCGATCAGAATACACGGGCACCCCTGGCGCAACGGATGCGCCCGCGAACCCTCGCCGAATACGTCGGCCAGGAGCATATTCTGGCCCCGGGCAAGCTATTGCGCAGGGCGATCGAAGCGGACCGCGTGACTTCGCTCATTCTTTTCGGCCCGCCCGGAACGGGAAAGACGACATTGGCGGAGATCATTGCGCAAGCGACCCAATCGCGGTTTGAACGGCTGAGCGGCGTGGAAAGTAATGTGGGCGACCTTCGCCGGGTGATCATGAGTGCCAGCAACCGGCTTGAGCACAAGGGTGAGAAAACGATTTTATTCATCGACGAAATCCATCGCTGGAACAAAGCGCAGCAGGATGTCCTCCTGCCCGACGTGGAGCGAGGCACGGTGCAATTGATCGGGGCGACCACGCACAATCCATTTTTCTATATCAACAGCCCGTTGGTCTCGCGCTCCCAGGTTTTCCAGCTCGAACCGCTCACGCCCGACCATCTCTTTATCCTGCTCCAACGCGCGCTAACTGATCCAGAACGCGGCCTTGGACTGACTCTCTCCCATGCCACTGACGAGGCGCTCAGGCATCTCGCAATCACCGCCGATGGCGATGGGCGCAAGGCTCTCAATGCCCTAGAGATCGGAATCCTGACCACGCCCCCGGACG
>JAYUPM010000243.1:0-1663 GCA_043760145.1 Spartobacteria bacterium | reverse complement strand
AATTGCGGTCCGCTCCCGATATGGGCATGAAGCATGACGACCGGCATACCAGCCTGCTCCGCGAGATGCGCCGTCGCATCGAGATCCTCAAACCAAATCCCGTGCTTGGAGCTCGGCCCGCCGGTGTCGCATGAATTGACATGCCCGTGCCCGAACCCCGGATTGACCCGGATCGAGATCGGTCCGCGATAACCGGCACGCACAAGATCCGCAATCATCCCGGGGGAACCGATATTTGGCAGAATCGAATTTTCAAGGATCACCTGCATCGCGTTGTCGCGGAAAACGTCGGCAGTGAAACAAACGGTGGGGGGCTGATTCCCCGCCGCGTGTCCTGCATGAAGGGCGCGCAAGACCTCGTTCCCGGAAACCGCATCGATCCAAATACCGTGCTGCTTCATTTCGCGAAGCACCTTCGTCGCGGGACAGGCCTTCATTGCGAATCGTGCCTGGACCCCTTCACTGCTGGTCAAAAAAAGAACATCGGCAATCCGTTGCCTGACCACCGATGCGTCGTAAATCCAAAATGGAGTTCCAACTTTGGCGGCCAGGGAGCGGAGAAGATCGGGATCGGGCGTCATGAGAGGCGCGGATATACTGCCAAGTCGATCCGCGAGCAAGGCATCGGAAAATTCTTAACGCAGAGATCGAAATTTTAACCCGGAGGACTAAACTCACCAAAGCCGAAGAATTTTAACGCAGAGGCGCAGAGACGCAGAGATTCGGGGCCGGAAAAGGCTCTAATGAAATGCCACGGAACTCCTCGGGCTAACACGCCGACGTCCGTCGTTCCCAAGAACGCAGGGTCCAGACGCACAAGAATGACGAAACCAGAATGGCGATCCGGGTTATCCATTCCGGCCTTCCTTATTCTGGTTTCGTCATTTCCCCACCACCTCTGCGTCTCTGCGCCTCTGCGTTAAAACTCTGACTCTGCGTTTTTAAGGCGAGAGCCGCTCCGTTTTCCACCCAGCGCCCATGCGCTCAAAACGCAACCGGTCATGAAGCCGGTTCGGGCGTCCCTGCCAGAACTCGATCGTCTGCGGCTCCACGCAATAACCACCCCAATGCGGCGGACGCGGAATCACGTCGTCCCTGAAACGAGCGGATACTTCCTCAAATTGGCGTTCGAGTTGCGCGCGATTGGACACCGGCGAACTTTGGGCGGAAGCCCATGCCCCCAGTTGACTGCTTGCAGGACGAGACTGGAAATAGCGATCACTCTCCTGCTCGGTGGTGCGGCTCACGGTCCCGGTGACATTGACCTGACGCTCCAGCGCGCCCCACCAAAAGGTCAAGGCCACGGCGCCATTCGCCGCCATCTGTTTCCCTTTTGCGCTCTCGTAATTGGTGAAGAAAACAAACCCCCGGGCATCGCAGATTTTCAGCAAAACGGTCCGGGACCATGGCTGACCACGTTCATCCACTGTCGAAAGCACCATCCCATTCGGCTCAAGAATCTCCGCTTGATGCGCCTGATGGAGCCACTGGTTAAACTGGAGGAGCGGATCCGGATCGAGCTCGTCGCGATGCAACGGAGCCAATGTGTAATCGAGGCGCAACGCCGCGAGCTGTTCAGCAGTCAAGGCCATAAGAAAAAGCGGAAAGCGGAAAGCGGAAAGCGGAAAGCGGAAAGCGGAAAGCGGAAAGCGGAAGGCGGAGG
>JAYUPM010000242.1:0-1664 GCA_043760145.1 Spartobacteria bacterium | reverse complement strand
CTTCGTGCCGCTTTGAATCGCGCGGCGCGCTGGTCTCTTCTCCCCGGCTGGTTTCTCCGGCCATTCATATCGGCCAGTGGTTGCGTTGTAGACCCGGGCATCGTGCCCCGATTCAAGAAGCGCGGATGCATTGCTGCAACCGCTCACCCCGGCGATCAATAGAATGACAGAGAGTCGAAACAGCAAAGTAAGCATCCGCCACCCTTTCACGCTCGTGACTTGATGTGCAAGCCGCACGCGCTGAGGACGGATCCCAGGAAAAGAGGCGGGACGCCTCTGCTACGAGCTCCATTGCCGCATAAATGCGGAACTACAAACTACGGATTGGCCTGGATACGGATGCTTCCTGTCTTCGGTTTCCGGCTGTAATAGCCGGCGCCAGTCGCGGTTTTTTGGAGGAACGCCCCGCGGAGGATCCGGCTGGTTGTCCCTTCAAGGAATGAACCGGTAAACAAGCCTGTCGTTACATCAAAGGTAAGCTTCAGGCCGCCCTGTTGGATGATGTTGGATTGCGCGTTCAATGTGAAGATGTAACTCCGCGATCCCAAGTCCGCCCCGTCGGCCAACAGTCTCGCGTTATCGGGCGGACTAGTCAAAGTGATGATCCGAGTTCCCGGTAATGGAACCAAATAACGCGAACCAGTGAGTTGCGCCTGGGCAGTGAACCCGGCGGGATAAAACTTGTCCTTCGCTTTCGGTGACTTGTTCCAACTCAATGTCCCGAGGCAATCACTGATCGGGTTATATTCGTCAAATGCGACCAACCCGAAGAGGGCGCCGTTTGTCCCATAAGTCCTGGCATAGAGCGGCCAATGTCCTGTGCGATAGAGGAACGCTCCCTGACTCACGGTCTTTCCATCTCCCAAGGCACCCGTGAACCGGATCGTCCCGGTTGGCGAGACCACCAATCGCCCAAACCCAATACCCTCGGGCGTTCCAGCCCCGGGTGTGACCGCTGGCATTTGCACAGTATAAGTGCCGGCGGAAAGTGTCGGTGATTCAGAGTAATCCCCCGATTCCGCAATCAACTCCCAGTCCAGCTCGCCATTGATCGAAACGGTCCCCGTGATCCGGCGTTCGTCATCCAGAGTGAAATCGAGGCGGAGCGTTTTTCCATTAATCGTGCGGACAACGGAGTAATGAAAATCGCTGCGCAGAATCCCTTTAAGTGGAAAGACCACGCCCCGGGCGCGCACGGACCCGGTGAAGCCGCCCGTTGCGCCGACTTTGATACTTAACCATGCGGCTTCGTCGCCCGCGGCATTAGTGGCGAGACCATTATAGGAACCTTTCAGCTGGCTAAACGGATTGAACTCGAACACCGCGCGGACAGCATGGAATCCATTCTGGGCAATCGTGTATCGGAGCACTGGTTCCCGCGAAAGAATTGGCTCCTCGCCTTCCTTGGCCGCGTCATTGACCCATGCCCAAAGGAAATAACCCGAAGCGGGTTTGGCCTTGAGTGTGACTACTGATCCGGTTTGCCGGATAAGATCACCCACTGGAGTCACACTCCCGGGACCGATCGCGCTGACCGAGAGGAGCGCGTAATTGCCAAACCCATCCGGCACATCCGTATATTGGGCCCGAAAACCGGAGGCAAATCCGAGGTCATCGTTATTGGTCAGTTGAATGAGAAAACTTTCGCCGGCCCAGACCAGGAA
>JAYUPM010000241.1:0-1665 GCA_043760145.1 Spartobacteria bacterium | reverse complement strand
CTTCCAAAAAGCGCAACAAACCGCGGGTCGTCCCCACCGGGAGAGTCGTCTCGAAAATCACCAATGAACCTTTGGCAAGTGCTGTTCCAAGGAGCAACGCCACGGAATGTATCTGCCGCAAGTCGGGCTCGTTGCTGGTATTCAAGAGGACAGGGACAATGACGATCACAACCTCGCTGGTTTTCACCGCCGCCGCAGTGTCTGTTGTGGCAACGAGTGTCCCCATCGCCACATCCTGCTCCAGCATCTCCGCAAGCCCCGGCTCTTCAAAGGGACATTCGCCACTGTTTATCATTGCAACTAGGTGCTTGTTGACATCGCACGCTATTACCATCGCGCCTCGACTGCCTAGTTGACAGGCAATCGGCAATCCCATCTTTCCTGCTCCAATCACGGCTACTTTCATATCGCGACTTCCTCCGGTTGATAGTTTGTTGCAATAAACCAATCCAGCGTCCGCCGCAGCCCTTCCTCCAGGGTGACCTGCGGCGAAAATCCAAGTATCTTTCGGGCCCGATTGATGATCGGCACCCGGGCCCGGACTTCCACATTGAGCGCCGGTTCATGGCAGATGCTTGTTCCAGGGGCCATCCCTGCCATTCGGCGTGCCAATCCCACAGTGGTTTCGACTTCCGAAGGGTTCCCGATGTTAAAAACCTGGCCGCCCGCCCCATCCGTCTCGAGGATTAGCGAAATCGCGTCCACGAAATCATCGATATAACACCAGGCCCGAATCGCAGAGCCATCTCCCTGGATAACAAGGGATTCGCCGCGGGCGATGGCCCTCGAGAAATTACTGATGGCGCCCTCCCCGATCTGCCGGGGACCATAGATATTGAATGGCCGGACGATCGTGCAGGCAAGATCATAGCTTTCACCGGTGCGCAGTGCGAGGTGCTCGCCGGCCAGCTTGCTTGTGGCGTAGACCCAGCGCCGATCCGTCACTGAGCCGATTCCGGCCGGAGCGTTCTCATCCACCCATAGCGCATTGGAGCCAAATATCTCGCTGGTGGAGAATTGGATGAATCGCTGGGCGCCCGCATGCACAGCTGCATCGAGGACGTTGACGGTCCCCAGGATATTGACCTGCAAAGTCCTGAGTGACTCGCCGTAATAACTGGAGACGCCAGCAATCGCGGCGGCATGAATCACAGTGTCAACGCCTTCGAATCCAGCGGCCAGGGAGGAAGGCACCAGGACGTCCGCACTGAGCACCTTGACAGAAGGATTCTCCCTGAGATGCGGAACCCATGCCAGTGAATCGCGCCGAAAATTGTCGAGCAACACAACGTCTGCGGAGGCACACAATCGCTCGGCAAGATGTGTTCCGATGAATCCCGCCCCCCCGGTAATCAGAATGCGTTTACGTTTCACAAGCTTCCTCCAGGGTTGTTGCCGGGCGTGGCAGCGACGTCTCGTCGCTTATCTGCGCTGACTTTTGCTTGTAATTCATTCGGTTGGTTTCGGTATGGGCCCGCGCCCTCGTTCATTGACAAGGCAAGGATTATGATCTCCCCCAACTATTCATATGGGGTGTTGGCCCACCCGTCGCTCAGAATTCAGACTTGCACACCCATCAGGTGAATCTTCGATCTGCCTGTGTTTGATTCCGTCCGGCATCCGCGTTCATTCGCGATTTCTTTCTCACTCCCGGCTTTACTCCGC
>JAYUPM010000240.1:0-1665 GCA_043760145.1 Spartobacteria bacterium | reverse complement strand
AACTTGGCTGCAAAACCCGATGAGAGCTCGGCCAAATCCCAAGAACCGCTACCAGCTCAATTCGGCAAAAAGTACGACGCCAATTAATTTCGTAACATTGATCTGCGTCGTGACAGCGACGCCCCGTCGCTTTGTCGCGCTCCTCGCGGTCGGCGGCGCGCCGAACCCGGTGCAAGCCGCGATGGAGGCCGGCAGCCAGTTTAACCGCAAAGAACACAAAGAGCACAAAGGGTCTTTTCCGCTTTGCGATCTATGCGTTCTTTGCGGTTACAGAGGGCGGCTGGAAGCCGCCCCTCCTAGTTCAATCTTACTTGCTCGTCTTGACCTCATTCACGAACGCAGCGGCGGCGGCCTGGATCTGTTCTCCAACCTTTGCTCGCTGATGGACGAACTTCGGGGTGAACCATGGGAAGAATCCGATCAGATCGTGTGTCACCAAGACCTGCCCGTCGCAATGGTTCCCGGCGCCGATGCCGATAGTTGGGATATCGATTCTCTCGGAAATCATTCGCGCCACTTCGGGCACAATTAGTTCGAGCACCACGGCAAATGCGCCTGCCTTTTCCACTGCGATTGCGTCACTGAGCAAGCGATCGGCATCGGCAGGGGTTTTGCCTTTGATCCGGTAACCGCCTTCTTTGCGGACGCTCTGAGGCATCATTCCGATATGGGCCATCACCGCTATGTCGGCGGCGACAAGGGCTTCAATTTGCGGGACGTGTGATGCGCCACCTTCGAGCTTCACGGCATCAGCCCCCGCCGCGATCAGTTGCGCCGCATTGGCAACGGCTTGGGCATGGGATTCGTAACTTGCGAAAGGGAGATCGGCCACGATTGGGGCGCGCCGGCCCCCGCGAGCGACGGCTCCAGTATGATGAATCATTTCCGCCATCGTGACACTGGTTGTGTCTGGATAACCCAGAAGCACCATTCCCAATGAGTCGCCCACTAATAACAAGTCTACGCCGCTTTCATCCAGGAGACGCGCCGTTGGATAATCGTATGCAGTCAGGACCGCGATTTTTTCGGCCCGCTTTTTAAAGGAAAGGAGTTGGGCGATCTTCGGATTCATGGGTCCCAGTTATCGGTGAAGCGGACGACACTGGCTGGATCGTGAACCCGTTCCAGGAGTTCGGCAACGCTTAGTGATTGGCCCGGCACAATAAGGTCCGCTGCGATGTCGTGGAGTGGAGTAAGAACGAATCGGCGCAAGTGCAGGCGGGGGTGGGGGATCACCACCTCTTCGTTGCTAAGAACCAGGTTGCCTGCGTAAAGGATATCGAGGTCTATGATCCGTGATGCGTTGCGCGGACGCTTGGAAGGACGCCCCATACCCGCTTCCACACCATGGAGTTGGTCGAGAAGCTCCATCGGTTGGCCGTCATACTCGATCTCGATCACCGCGTTGAGATACGCTCCGGCATCCGGCGCGGAACCGACCGGATCAGTGTCGTAAATCCGTGAGGCTTTGAAAGGCGGACTCACATGAGGCAGTTCCATGACGGCGGTCCGTGCCCTGCGCAAGTTGGCGAGGCGATCCCCTAGATTGGATCCGAGAGCGATGCCGGCACGCATGAAGGAAAAGCAGAAGGGGGAAAAGCGGAACAGGGAAAAGCGAAAAGCGGAAAGCGGAAAGCGGAAGGGGGAAAGTGGGGAGGGGGAAGA
>JAYUPM010000239.1:0-1668 GCA_043760145.1 Spartobacteria bacterium | reverse complement strand
GGGGAATTGCCACATGGGAGAATTCGTGATTTCCACCGGCGGCTTCAAGGCTTAAAGACCACGGCCATGTTGGAGCAACGATTCATGCGCGCCGCGTTGCGGGAAGCGGCCCGGGGGCTTGGACAGACGAGCCCGAACCCGGCGGTCGGCGCCCTCATCGTGCGCGGCTCACGGATTTTGGCGCGCGGATTTCATCAACGGGCAGGGACTGCGCATGCGGAAGTGGCGGCACTCGCGGCACTCCCGAAACGCGGATCGGCCAATGGAGCCACGCTCTATGTCACACTCGAGCCGTGCTCCACTCATGGCCGGACCCCGCCTTGCGTGGAGGCGATCATTAACGCGGGCTTCAAGCGGGTCGTGATCGGGACCATTGACCCGAACCCGGTCCACGCGGGGCGGGGGATCGACTTGCTGCGCGAGGCCGGGATTGAAGTGGTCACCGGTGTGATGGAAGAAGAGTGCCGGGCATTGAATCGGGCGTTCAACCACTGGATCCAGACGAAGATGCCATTTGTGATCGCCAAAGCCGGCATGTCGCTCGATGGGCGTCTCACTCGCCCCCCCGGCGAAGGGCGATGGTTGACCAGCCCGGAGTCGCGCGCCGATGCGATGAAGCTGCGGGCCCGGGTCGATGCCGTGTTGATCGGCGGTAATACTTTGCGCACCGATAATCCGCGACTGACCGTTCGCGGAATCCCGGGGGCGCGTCAGCCATGGCGGGTGGTCGTGGCGCGAGGCGACCTGCCCCGGGACGCCCATCTCTTTACTGACACGCACAAGGAGCGGACCCTGGTCTTTAGGGGACAGACACTTCGCAGCGTGCTCCGCGAGCTTGGGAGCCGGGAAATTACCAGCGTGCTGATCGAGGGCGGGATGCGTGTTCTGGGGGAAGCATTCGATAAAGGATTGGTCAACGAGGTCCAATTCTACATTGCGCCCATGATTTGCGGCGGCCCGGTCCTTGCCATCGGCGGACGCGGCGCCGGTTCAACCGCCGAGGCGTGGAAAGTGCGCAACCCGGTCTACCGGCGTATCGGGGATGATGTGTGCGTGAGTGGGGGGATCCAGTGAACAGTGATCAGTGAACAGTGATCAGTGATCAGTGATCAGTGAACCCCTATGAGCCTAGCTCCCATCAGCGTCCTCTTTTATCTTGTCTCAGCAGAGGACGTCAGGGCGTCGGAACGGCTGACTGCAGCACAGGAGAGCTCATACATGTTTTGGATCGGCCTCGGGGCCGGGATACTTATCGCGATGGGCGTGGTTAAATATCTTATCACTACTTCAATCCTCTTTGCACTCTATAGCGTTTACGCCCTGTTCCGTCCCACCTTCAGCATCGGGTGATATCGATCCAAATAGAGTGCCAGGCTCTTTATGGAAAGGCGGCGGACACTGCGTGAATGGATGATACCAAATGTTGGTTGTGCCCTGATCCCCGGAGCGAAATAAGTCATGGGGGAAGTATTCGATAAAGGTTTGGTTCACGCGGTTTTCACCAGCGTATTGATTGAAGGGCGGGATGCGAGTCGGCCGCCGGGAAATTACCATCGTGCTATGGCAAAGTGTCTGTCCCGAATGGCGCGAACTTAAGCGGGTTTATCGTCCTCGTCCTCGTCCCTCGTCCTCGTCCTCGAAAACGACAATGGACGGGGAATCGAGGAC
>JAYUPM010000238.1:0-10717 GCA_043760145.1 Spartobacteria bacterium | reverse complement strand
TCCTCTGCCGCTTTCGGAAGGGATCGCGGGGATGGAGCAGCGCGCACTACAAAACGCTCCCGCGAAGCAAGATTGTTCCCTCGCAATTTTGCGCGCTTCCATGCGGGCGATGATTACGACGACGATTACGGTTTTATTCCGGTCCCTCGCCATACAGAATTCCGGTTCATGCCCGGCCTCTTTCTTCATACGAGCAATCAGCTTGAGCGCCTTGCCCAAGAGCTCGCCGCCCGATTGCACAAGCCGTTGAAGTCCCCGCTCGAGAAGGAAATCGTCGTCGTGCAAAGTCGCGGCATGGCGCGTTGGGTATCGTTTCAACTCGCTCAAATTTCCGGCATTTGCATGAACGTGGGATTCCCGTTCCCGCGAGCCTTTCTCGGGAAAACCATTCGCGAGTTTTGCCCGGAAATGGTTTCGGAGTTCAGTCCCGAAACGATGGTCTGGGAAATTCTGCGCCTTTTCCCATCGTTCGCCGGCCACGATGAATTCGCGGAGGTAAACCATTATCTCGCGCAAAAGGACGGCTTGAAGGCATTCCAACTGGCCGAAAAGATCGCCGCGCTTTTTGATCAATACATGGTCTATCGGCCCGGGATGCTTGTGCAATGGGAGCGCGAGCGGGCCGGCGAAAATTGGCAGGCAATCCTCTGGCGGGCGTTAACTGGGGATAACCAACCGCTCCATCTCGCGGCGGTTCTCGCGAACGCAGATTCGCATATGGCCATCCTGCCGGAGTCCAGCACGCTGCCTGCGCGCGTTTCCATCTTCGGGATCTCCTCGCTCCCGCCGGCGTATCTCCGACTCTTTTTTGAGCTCTCGCGCCATTGCGAGGTGCACCATTATTCTCTTCACCCTTCCCAGGAATATTACGGGACCGACCTCGCGCCCAAGCAATTGGCGAAGGCCTTGAAAAAACTGGGGCGGGCTGCCACCGAAGAGGAGCTGCCGACTGGGAACCCGCTTCTGGCCTCACTTGGCAAGCTGAACCGGGACCAGGTCGAAATCCGGATGGAGCTCGATGAAGAGGCTGGTTTTATTGTTAGCGAGGAATCCGAATCATTCATTGAACCGGTGGCGGCCAATTTACTGGGAGCGCTTCAGGGCGACATCCTGCATGCCCGAAATCGCGGAAGTGGCAGCACCCGTGGCAGCGGCGTCCCGCCGCTTTCGAGCGAACACCCCCAGCACATTGTTAGCCCCGAGGATCGTTCCATTGCCGTTCACATCTGCCATTCCCCAATGCGGGAAGTGGAGGTGCTTCACGATCAACTCCTCGCCCTGTTCGAGGAGGATCCGACCTTGAAGCCCCGCGATATTCTCGTGATGGCCCCGGATATTGAAACCTACGCCCCTTTCATTCACGCGGTGTTCGCGTATCCCGAAGAGAAGAAGCAAAGCATCCCCTTCAGCGTGGCCGATCGAAGTCCGCGCAGCGATTGCCCCGTGGTGGAAACCTTTCTCGCCTTGCTCGGTTTGGGCGGAAGCCGATGCGCCGCCTCGGAGATTTTCTCGCTCCTGGAACGGGCCCCGATCCGGCGCCGGTTCGGCTTTAGCGATGCCGATCTCGAACAGATTCAGAAATGGATTGAGACGAGTGCGATTCGTTGGGGCATCGACGGCGAACATCGGACCGGGTTCGGTTTGCCGGAGTTCGACGCCAATACATGGCGGGCCGGAATCAAGCGCCTGCTTTTGGGTTACGCCATGGTGGGCCACGATCGTGTGATGTTTGAGGGGATCATGCCCAATGACGAAGTCGAAGGCGCCGCCGCCGAGACGCTCGGACGTTTTATTTCGGCGCTCGAAGCCCTCTTCAAGCTCACTCAAACATTGCCCATGCCACGGCCCTTGATGGATTGGCCAGCGGCTCTCGATCAAGTGCTGGCCACATTCTTCGATGAGGATGTCCCGGCGGACGGGGACGGTCTGCGCATCGTCCGTGCGGCTGTCGATGAGCTTCGGCGCTCCTGCGAACTGGCAGGGCCCGACCTGCCTGTCGAGTTCCGCGTTATCCGGCATCACCTGGCCAGCCTCCTCGATCAAGTCGAACAGCGCGGCGGTTTCCTCACCGGCCGCGTGACTTTCTGTGCCCTTCAACCCATGCGCAGCATCCCGGCTCGCGTGATCTGTCTCCTCGGGATGAGTGACATGGCTTTTCCCCGGCAGGCCCAAGCGCCCGAATTCGATCTGATGGCGCGCACCCCGAAACGCGGCGATCGCTCCGTTCGCGATGATGACCGATTCCTTTTCCTCGAGTTGCTCATCTCGGCCCGGGAACGCCTTTATCTCAGTTACGCCGGGCGTTCTGCCGCCGATAACAAAGAGGTCCCGCCTTCAGTTCTCGTTAGCGAATTGCTCGATTATCTCGACCAATCCATGGTCTTTCCAAATGGCCAGGGCGCCCGGCAATTTCTGCTTACCGAGCATCGGCTTCACGCTTTTAGCCGCGATTATTTTTTAGGCGGCAAGCTCTTCACTTTCTCCAAGTCCAACGCGGCCGCGAGCGGTGTCTCCCAAGCAGAGCGCCCCGATTTTTTTGCCAACTCTCTTCCTTCGCCCAACGAAGATGCCCGAAGCATTTCGCTTCGAGGGCTCATCGAATTTTTCCGCGGGCCCGCCCGGTATTTTCTTCGGAACCGGCTTGGAATCGAGCTGGAGGAGGAAAGCGCCCCGCGCAACGACCAGGAACCGTTCGCCCTCAACAACCTGGAGCAGTATGACGTGAAGCAGGAGTTGCTGGAAGCCGCGCTCCGGGGGCGTTCGCCCATTGCCCAGCAATGGGTCGCCCGCGGAATCTTGCCGCTCGGTCCTGTTGGGATGGCCGCCTTTAACAGTCTCAATCGGGACGCCCAGGAGTTCCATGCCACGCTCGGGCCGGAACTCGCCGGGGCCGATCGCGCGGAACCGCTCGCCATTGATCTCGCGCTGGGCCCCTTCAGGCTGACCGGTATCATCGACTCCATTTACGGCGAGCGGATTCTCCAATTCCGTTGTGCGAACCTAAAATGCAAAGACCGGTTGCGGGCATGGATCACGCATCTTGCCCGTTGCGCGGCGGACCCGGGCTGCCCCGCGCAAACTGTTCTCGTCGGAAGCGATGAGCTGGTGCGTTTCTCCCCGGTCCCCGATGCCGACGGGATTCTTACTGCGTTATTGGAAATTTATTGGCTGGGGTTGCGCCGGCCGCTCCCGTTTTTCCCGGAGAGTTCATTTGCTTACGCCGAAAGTGCGCCTGCCTCGGACTCCGCGGACGCCGACGACAAAGCAATGCGCGCCGCCCGGGCCAAGTGGTCTGGGCCGTTTGGGTATCCCGGCGAAAGCAAAGCTCCTGAATACGCGTTCTGTTTTGGGGAGGATCCCTTCACCGACGAATTCAAATCGCTGGCGCGCACGTTTTTTGGGCCGCTGCTGGAGCACGAAAAATGATGATCGCCCCCTTTTGCCTCGACGCGACTGCCCTGGAGCCGGGTCTCACTTTGATTGAGGCCAGTGCTGGCACCGGCAAGACCTACACAATTGCCGGGATCGTCCTGCGCCTGGTGCTCGAAGCGGATATGCCGCTCCAGGAAATTCTCGTCGTCACCTACACGGTGGCCGCCACACAGGAACTCCGGGACCGCGTCCGGCGACGCTTGCGCGATGCCCTTGAAGACTTGCGCAGCGGCCAGTCCGAGGACGAGTTGGTCCGCAAATTTCTGCCCGCCGATTCCCTCGAGAAAGCGATCCGCGCCCTCAACCTCGCGGTCCAAAGTTTCGACGAAGCCCAGATCTTTACCATCCATGGATTTTGCCAGCGGGTGCTCAAGAACCACGCTTTTGCGAGCGGCATCCTTTTCGAGATGGAACTGCTGGCCGATCCCGCGGACATCCTCGAAGAAGTGGCGCTCGACTTCTGGCGGCGCCGTTTTTACGCGAGCCCAAGCCAGCTCCTTCCGCGTCTCGCCCTTGCCCATGGCCGGTCGCCCGCCGGATGGAGCACGCTGCTAAAAGTCATCGGGCAACATCCTGATCTCACCGTGCTGCCCGCGGAGGATCCGGATTCCTGCGAAGCGCTCGTGGAAAAGCTCGAAACGTTTTTCGCGCTTTTGGCCGATCAATGGCGCCTTGAAAAAACCGGAATCAGCGAGCTCTTGGGCCCGGGAGCGTTGTCCCAAAACAAAGACGGCCATTTCGGTCCCGTGGCCCTCCCCAAGCATCTGGCCAACCTCGACTCACTCTTTTCGTGCATGGAAGAGGCCTGCACCGAATGTCTCCTTTCGATACCGGCTTTCTCCAGCTCGGAGATTGCCGCCGCAGTGCTCAAAAAGAAGGTCGCACCCACTCATCCTTTCTTCGATCGGTGCCAGGAGTTCTCAGAGCTCACCACGCGGCTGCTTCATCAACTCAATGGCGAGTTTATCGCGTTTGCAAAATGCGAACTGCCGCAACGCAAGGAACGCCTTAATGTCCTCACTTACGATGATCTCTTGATCCGATTGCGCAACGCCTTGCAAGGGCCCAACGGCAACGCTTTTGCCAGCGCGCTCGGTGGAAAGTATCGTGCCGCGCTCATCGACGAGTTTCAGGACACCGACCCGATTCAATACGACATCTTTTCCCGGCTTTTTACCGGAAGCGCGCATTACCTCTACTTCATCGGGGATCCCAAACAGGCGATCTACGGATTTCGCGGGGCCGATGTTTTCACATACCTGCGCGCATCCCAAGCCGCGTTGCGAGCCTATACCTTGGGAACCAATTTTCGTTCTGAACCATTGCTCCTGGATGCGGTCAATGTGGTGTTTGAGAATGTCGCGCAACCGTTCCTGATTGAGGAGATCGCATACCGGCCTGTGAAGCCGCCGCTTACGCCGCGCGAAAATTTTTCCCTCCTCCAAACAGATTCTCCGCAACCGCCGCTCCAGTTCCGGTTCCTGGAAAAGCCCGATCCCGGCGGACGACCGGTAAACCAGGCGACCGCCGAGTCACTGATCAGCCGGGCGGTCGTGGCGGATATCGAGCGCTTGAAAGAGAGTGGTGCGCGAATCGGCGAACGTCCTTTGAGTTTGCGCGACATGGCGGTGCTGGTGCGCTCCAATCGGCAGGCGAGCGATCTACAGGATTTGCTTCGCGAGCGCGGAATCAAGAGCGTGCTTCAGACCGACGCGAGTGTGTTCGAGGCCGATGAAGCGTGCGAATTGTTGCGGCTGCTCGAAGCCGTTCTGGAGCCGGGCCGCGACGTGTTGCTCAAGACCGGACTGACCACCAGCTTCATCGGGTTGGATGCCGCCGAGCTGCTTGCCTTTGACTCGGCTCAGGCTCAATGGCAGCGCTGGCTCGATCTGTTCCTGGCCTATCGCCAACTCTGGGAAAAGTCGTGTTTCATCGCCCTCTTTCGTCATCTACTCGTTGACCAGAAAGTCCGCGAACGCCTCGTCCAGCAGCGCGGCGGCGAACGGCGTCTCACTAATTTCCTGCATCTCTCCGAGTTGCTGCATCAGGCCGAAACGGATTTGCGATTGACCCCCGAGGCGCTCTGCACCTGGCTTCGCAAGCAACGTGCCAATCCGGCCAAGGGCATGGAAAATCATCAGCTTCGACTCGAAAGCGATGAGGACGCGGTCCTGCTTGCCACTGTCCACAAAAGCAAAGGGCTCGAATATCCAATCGTCTTTTGCCCGTTCCTTTGGAAGCCCGGCGACAAACACGATCGCACTGAACTGCTCTTCCACGATCCCGCGCACGATCATCGGATGACCCTCGATTTGCGCAGAGCCGATGAAATGATCGAGCACGATTTGCTCACCGCCGCGGAGCGAAACGCGGAGGCGCTCCGTGTGCTCTATGTGGCACTCACCAGGGCCCAGAACCGCTGTCACGTTTATGTCGGCGACATCTCAAATTTCGAGAAATCGCCCCTCGGCCATTTGATCAGTCCATCGGGTCCATTAGGTCCGTTTTCTGCCTTACAAGCGCTGGTCGCCAAGGCCCCGCGCGCCATTGCCCTCTCGCTCATCGAGGCCGACCGCTCCCCGGCACCTCGCCCCGCGTCTCCCGCCGCGGATAACGGCTTTCCCGCCCGCGAATTCACAGGCCATATTCCTCCGGCCCAGATCATCACCAGTTTCAGCGGGCTCATCTCCGGGGCGCTGGCCGAAGAACCGGATCGCGATGCGCTCGGCTCCGTTGTGCCGCAGCCGGAAGCCGACGGCGCTCTCTCCGCCCTGGCCAACTTTGAGCGTGGAATCCGGGCCGGGCTTTTCCTCCATGACGTGCTGGAAAAGCTCGATTTCCAAACGCCCGCGCAGCTTGAAAAACTTGTCCCGCAACAACTGCTCGCCCATGGCATTCCATTCGGCAACTGGCCCGAGACATTGATGCGCGAACTAAAGGCAATGCTCGATGTGCCTTTGATGCCGGACCTCGTTCCGGGCCTGGCCCTCAACAAAATCGGACTGCGCGACCGCCTCTCCGAAGTGGAGTTTTCCCATCCGATTCTGCCGATCCGCCCCGCCGAGCTGGAACAACTCTTTCATCAACACGGCGGACCCGGCATTCCAGCCGAGTTCCCACCGAGCCTGGGTCGGCTCCAGTTCCGGCCAATGGACGGGTATATGCGCGGGTTCATCGATCTGCTCTTCGTGTTTGAAGGGCGCTATTATTTGCTCGATTGGAAATCCAACTGGCTCGGGTCGCGCATTGCCCACTATGACCTGCCAGGCATGCGCGCCTCCATGCTCCATCATTCCTATTATCTCCAATACCATCTCTACACGCTGGCCACTGACTTGTTCCTGAACCAGCGCCTTCCGGATTACGATTACAACAAACACTTCGGCGGCGTCCTTTATCTCTTTGTCCGCGGCATCGATAAACGTCAGCCCGGCTCCGGCATTTTTTATGACCGGCCCGATTCCAAACTCATCCGCGCTTTGCGCGATCGCATGGTCGGCCCCGCCTCATGAACGCGCACACTGCCATGCTCGCCCATCCGGAGTTCGCTGACATCGACCGGCATTTTGCCTCATTTATCGGAGGCTATGGGACTCATGGGACCGATGGGACTTATAGCTTGCCCGCAATCGCGGCCGCGCTGCTCAGCCGAAATGTCCGGGGTGGCCATATCTGCCTGGACCTGGCCGCCCCCGCTCCCTCTGACCAACCGCTCGCCGATTTTCCATGGCCCACACTTGCACAATGGCGCACGGCTCTCGCGCAATGCGCCGCCATTGGTCCTGCCGATCCCGAGGGCACTCATCCCATCGTCCTCGAAGACAGCGGGCTCCTTTATCTGCGCCGTTACTGGGATTATGAACGGTCACTGGCCGCGAATATTCTCGCCCGCTGCACCGGCGCAATTCCCACGGACACCGGCGCTCGCCAGCAACTCGCTATCGAGACGGCCCGGGCCCGGCGCTTCGTCGTGATCTCGGGCGGGCCCGGCACCGGCAAGACAACAACAGTCCTGAAGATCCTTCAGGAGCTGATGGCGCAACCCAATGGCGCCCAACTCCGCATCGCGCTCGCCGCCCCAACTGGGAAAGCCGCGGCCCGCCTCCAGGAAACATTGCGAGTCGGCATCATTGGTCACCCAGTCACCCACTCACCCGAGGACGAGGACGAGGACGAGCCGCCCCGCCCCACCGCCTCCACCGCCTCCACCGCCTCCACGCTGCATCGTTTGCTGGGCGGGCATCCCGGCTCGGTCTATTTCAAGCACAACGCGAAGAACCCGCTTCCGTTCGATTTGGTGGTGGTCGATGAAGCCTCCATGATCGCGTTGCCCACGATGGCCAAGCTCCTCGATGCATTGCCTGTGAACGCTTCCATCATCCTGCTCGGCGACCGTTTTCAACTCGCTTCTGTCGAACCCGGTGCCGTGCTCGGCGATATTGCCGATGCCGCCTCAGTCCCCGGCAGCCCGCTTCATGGGAGTCTCGTGGTGCTCGAAAAAAATTACCGGTTTGGCAACGAGAGCGCCATCTTCGCCCTCTGCAATGCGGTCCGTGACGGCAACGCCGATGTCTCCCTCGCTATTCTCCGCGACACGCGCCAGGCCGAAATTAGTTCGTTCCCTGTTCCCGCTCCCAAGCTGCTCCCCGACGCGTTGCGCCCTCGGATCATTGAGGGCTTCTCGGCTTATCTTCAGAAAACCGATCCCGCCGATGCGTTGCGCGAGTTCCAAAAATTCCGGGTCTTGTGCGCGGTGCGATCCGGCCCGTATGGAGTCGAGGATCTGAACCGGGCTATTGAAGAGATCTTGCGCAAAGAAGGGTTGATTGAGGGTCCACAAAATATCTATCGCGGCCTGCCCATTATGGTTACCCGCAATAACCACGAGTTGCGCCTTTACAACGGCGACATCGGGATCCTTTTGCCAGAGCCTCCGACTTCCGACCTCCGACCTCCGACCTCCGGGTCATTGGTCGCGTGGTTTATTGGCGAAGACGGCGCGCTGCGTCATATCCCCCCGGCCCGGCTCCCTGCTTACGAACCGGCGTTTGCCATGACCGTCCACAAAAGCCAAGGGTCGGAATTTGAGCAGGTCCTTTTGATTTTACCGAACAAAGAGAGCCCGGTCCTGACCCGCGAACTGATCTACACCGGCCTCACCCGGGCCCGGACAAAACTGGAAGTCTGGTTTGAGGAACCGGTCCTGCGGGCGGCGATTGGCAGTCCCATCCAGCGCGCCTCTGGCCTGGCCGCGCGGCTCCGAAATTATGAAGGATGAATTATGAAGTATGAAAGGTGGCATTCGGCCTTGGCATATGGACTGCGGTGGCAAACCCTCAAGCGCGACACCGCTTTTGTATGGCTTAATCGTCCCCCGCCCTCCGCTCTCCGACTTTTCATAATTCATAATTCATAATTCATAATTCCTAATTCCTAATTTCCCCCTGGCTCTTCCAATAGTCTGCTGGATCTCGTCCGCCCGTAAGCACCGGGTTGAAATGCGCCAGATCGGCAAGGACACGCGACACGGCGGCCTCCACCTCCCTCTTTACCTGCAGGGCGAGCTCTTTGCGGAACTTTTTAGCCATGGCATCGTAATCCTCGGTGGTAAAGCCTTTGGGAATGGGACGTCCCATTGATTTTGCGGTTTCAACCCATTCCTCGGCAACCGCATGGAGTTCGGCCAGGGCCGCTTCCGGGGTTTTCCCGTCCGCCCTGCACCCGGGGAGTTCCGGCACGCAGGCAATAAAAGCGCGGTCTTCGTTGCTCCAGATGATGTGGATCGAGTATTTGGGGTTCATTTGATGTCGTGAGCTAAGAGAATTTCGGCAACCTGCCTGACTTGGTATGGCTTCGCTTTTCCGTCTGGGAGGGGCTGGATGTTCAAGATGGCATGGACGTCTACGCGAGAGAAAATGTGGTGGCTGCCCTTTACGCGGGTCGTGAAGCCAGAGTGTTCAAGCATGGCGCGCAATTCCCGGAAAGAGATGGAGGCGTTTGCCGTGCCACCAGTGATCTTCTCGATGAGTTTAGCGTGCTTTCCCACAAATGGCAATATGAGGGGCCCCACGGAACAGAGCACCGGGCACAAATGAAAGAGAAAAAGGAGAGGACCCTTTGGAGGAACAGGGTTCCTTGAGTGGGCCGGGGATGGGTTTGAGGAACCGGTCCTGCGATCCGCGATCCGCACTCCCATCCAGCGCGCCTCCGGGTTGGCAGCGCGGCTGAAGAAATTATGAAGGATGAATTATGAAAGGAGACCTGTTACTTATTCGCGTTCATTCGCGTTCATTCGCGGTTTTATTTCCCTCCTGGCTTTAATCAGGGGTTCTCTAATGGGGAAGGAGACCGGAGTCCGTCCCTGCCTGTTTCTTATTTGCGTTCATTCGCGTTAATTGGCGGTCAAAAAACTTGAGAACCGCGAATAGACGCGAATGGACGCGAATGGGGAAAGAACCAGAGGTCTGTCTCTCCCTGTTACTTAGCATCCCACAGGTTGGAAAAAATGGGGCGGGAGTCTTGATTCTATAATTAAGTATCTGCGGTCATCTGCGAGAATCTGCGCAATCTGCGGACCCAGTGAGAGACTTCTATCAGGAGTCAATTTTACATTTGCCCGCTCCCATCCCGCAATCCCGGTGATGATAGGAAACATTTGCGCATCGAGCAAGGAGGGTGTCTGGACCGGCTGAAGCCCGGAACTACAAACCCCGAAAAACGCTAAACAGATACCCGACTCCGGCGGAGCAGACTGCAGAGATTTCATGGCCCTTCAATCGTCTGCGAACTGATTTCAGATTTGCCTAGCCAGTAACACGCGAGGGGCGCCGGGATTTTTACAATCTGAAGTCGCTTGCCCAGCGGCAGGTCGCGCTCCATCACGCCAAAATCATCAGGTTCTTTTGTGATTACATAGCCGAGGTCCACATTCCGCTCCGTGCAAAATTCCACCATGCCAGCCGGCCAATCCGTTGCCTGATTCCGGTATTTTACCTCAAACGGCACCCGCCGGCCCTCCACCTCGGCGATAATATCCACCTCATCGCCCCGCTTCCCCCGCCAATAGGAAAAGCCCACGCTCTGCTGATAATATCGCGTAAACACGTGCTTGAAAAACGCCGTCTCCACTGCCGCCCCCATGGCTGTTGCGTCCTCCAGCATCGATTTGCCTTTTAACAACACGCTTGGCCCAATCGCCGCGTCCGCCAGATATACTTTGTATCGCCCACGCAGGATTTCTTTGCCGTAACCAAATGGTGGCAGCCGATGGATGAGATGCGCAGCT
>JAYUPM010000237.1:0-1673 GCA_043760145.1 Spartobacteria bacterium | reverse complement strand
CCGCGCGGCCGTCACCGCGGCGCTCGGCGAGGGCGAGACGCTATCGTTCGAGGCCGAAGGCGGCTCCGTCAGCCTCACCCGGACGCCGCTGGTTACGCCGAGCGGCAGCCCGGCGATCGATGCCGGATTGCAGGCCATGCCCGAACCGATCACCGGCGAGCCCACCGGTCCACAGCCGGATGAGAACGCTTTTGGCATCGCCGTCGGACCGACGGTCAAATTGGCCGAAGCACAAGCCGCCTGGCACGACCTCTCGATCAAGCTCGGGCCGCTGCTGTTCGGCCTTGGGCCGCTGCTCGCCGATCAGCCCGAAACCGTCGAAAAACGCATTGTCATCGGCCCGCTGGCGGAACGGTCCGAGGCCACGGCGCTGTGCCAGCGGCTGGAGCGCGTGGGGATTTCGTGCCTGCCGGTGCTGGAGCGGACGTTTCCGTACGTGGAGGCGGCGGCGATTCCGGCTGTGGCGGTGCCGCTGCTCCAGGATGATTGCATCGATACGACGGTCGATCTGGATTGGGTCTGGGATTATATTCATCTCACCAGCGACGATCAGACCCGGCGCCTCGATCTCGGCCAATCCCGCGACGAAGTGGATTTCTGGTTCACCCCGCTCAATCTCGAAATGATCATGGGACATCCTGAGGGTGAGACGGAACGGATCGCCCGGGATTGGCTTTGTCGCGCGGGTAAACGGTGGCGCCCTTTTCTTACCGTTGCCGCTTATCAAGCGCTTCGGACCACACCGGGCGCCCCGTTGCCCGACGATCTGCGGAAAGTAGCCGTCGCGGTCGAGTGTTTTCACAAGGCCTCCCTCATTCATGATGATATCGAGGACAACGATAACGCCCGATACGGCGAGAAAACCCTCCACGAAGAATACGGCGTCGCAGTCGCCCTCAATGTGGGCGATCTCCTCATCGGGGAAGGATATCGGCTTCTCGCATCGTGCCGGGCCAGTGCCGAACAGAAGGTCGATATGCTCCGGGTCGCTGCGGAAGGTCAGCGCGAACTCTGCCATGGCCAGGGTGCCGAACTTTGTTGGGCGCGCAATCCCGCGCCGTTGAGCTCGGTTGAGGTGCTCGATATTTTCCGTAAAAAGACAGCGCCAGCCTTTTCGGTGGCGCTCAAGCTTGGGGCGATTTATGCCGATCAACTTGCCGAAGTGGACGAGGTTCTGGGCGAATACAGCGAAGCGCTCGGGATCGCATACCAGATCCGGGATGATTTGAACGATCTCGGGGCTGGCGGCGAAACCAACGACATTGCGGGGCTGCGTCCGAGCCTCCTGCTGGCGACGGCGTTCGAGCGGGCCCAGGATGAATCGAAAGTGCAGCTCGAAGCCCATTGGCGCCGGGATCCCAACTCCAATCCCGAAACCATCGAGACGCTCTATTTCCAACTGAAAGCCGACGAACGGTGCCGCGATCTCCTCGAGCGTTACAAGGAACAAGCGATCCGCTCCCTTCAGGAAGTGGAAAATGCCAACCTCAAGGGGCTTTTACGCCGGGTCATTGGGAAGATTTTCAACGACACGGAGATCAAAGGGTGGTGCAAAGAGTTCGAGCAGGAACAGCTTGCGGGGAAGTAACCGGAGGTCGGGGGTCGGGGGGCGGAGGGCGGAGGGCGGAGGGCGGAGGGCGGAGGGTCGTCCTCGTCCTCGTCCTCGTCCTCGT
>JAYUPM010000236.1:0-4018 GCA_043760145.1 Spartobacteria bacterium | reverse complement strand
CGCTCTTCCAATTGATGGAGGTGAACTCGAGCAGCACATCGGGATCCGTCAAAGACGCAGGACTCTTGTCAGTCAGGCTCTCAATGGTTCCTTCAAGGATATTGTTGCTGGTCACCTTGATCACATACTTCTTACCCGCCGCAGGTTTCCGATTGATTGTTACCGAGAATGCCTTGGTGTGGCCATCCCCAAGTGCCTCCGTCGTTTGAAGGGTCCCAACCGACACTCTCACTCCCTCAAATGGCCCGTGCACCGCCGCAATATCAATCGGCTCATGATCACCAGTCGGATCACTGTATGTCAGCACCCCAATTAAATTGAGCCCGGATCCGTTCTCGCCAAGCGGCGCTTTCAACCGGTAATCAGCCGAGCCCCCCTTGTCACACACATAACGAATCCCAGCTCCAGGCTTGAGCGCCGGGATCTTAAATTCCGGAAATGTCCCGATCTTTAATGGGATGTCCAAAGGGTTGGCCGGATCGAGTTTGGTCCGTTTCTTGTCGAGCGAAAGATAGAACCGAAGCGTGCCGGGTTTGGACGTCACGTTCCCGGAATTCACCACCACCATTTGACACGTAAATGTCGCTGTCTCACTTGTCCCACTTGCTGTGATCGCCCTTATCGGCTTGTCGTCAATAGCGGAGATCTCACCAATCAGATGGGATATTGGGAACGGCGGCAAATGACGGGCCGCTGTGAACCCACTCAGTTCGATGCTGCTCCATGCCACTGCGTCCGTGGCGGATGCGGTCCCGGTCTTGTGAACCTGGATCCGAAGCGAGAACGTTTCCCGATCCGCGTATTTATGGACGCCACTGACGGCATACACTCCGCCATCGAGGGCGGTTATAATGCCGGGACTGCCTCCACCATCACCCCAATCAATCACCGCAGAATAAGTATCCCCGGGGAGAGCCGCGCTATCTGTGAATGTCGCAAGGATCCGCTTGGAGACGGTCTTGCCATTGAATTCCACATGCTTCCCAATGGCAACCAGTGGATTGGCGGTGATAACAGCCGTGCTGCGGACAGTCGCCATGGCACCCTTATTGCCGATTAACTCCACAGTGACTGTATAGACGCCTGCCATGTTGTAAGTATGACTCCCTTTCACCACTGCGCCGGCATATGCCGATGAGGAAGGGTCCGGGGTCACACTCCCATTGAGCGTAATGGTTCCATCGCCCCAATTGATCCTTCCAGTAAAAGCCGAGGCACCGCCGCGTGTGTCGCCATCGGCAAATTTCGCAACCACCACATTGCTCAATCCAACTCCCGGAGCGCCCGTGATTGAAACAGCCTCGGTCTTTGGCAATGTGTCCCCCACCCCCACCAGGAGCTGCAGCGAGTCAGAAGCACCCGGGGCCGGCCCATCGATTGCGCCCCGGTGACTCATTTCAAACTGTGTCGTGCCAATTCCCAGTGTCAGGGGACCCTCATACCCCGGATCACCAAGGAGCAGAATCGAGTCGAGTTGTTGCCCGGTCTGCCCCTTCCGCGGGACGTCAATAAGGCGGCTGGCAAGTGTCAGGTAATCAAATTCCAAATCGATGTCCCGCGGCAATGGCACACTAAATATCTTGTCCTTGGGACCAGTCTCGCGCTCCGGCGGCGTGAGGAATGGAAGCGAGTTATGCGTGTCCGGTTGGGCCGTGGCGACAAAGGTCTTGGAAACGGGTGCCCCCTGCCCGTCGCTGACTGTCACTGTGATTGTCGACACCCCCGGTTTCGTCGCGCTCAAGACCAGTACGGCAGCCGTATACACACGGATCCCATCGTCATACTTGGACATCAACCCCGCATCCGTAATCCGCACATCCACCACCGGCGCATCCCCCGCCGTCTTTGGTGTTGCCTTGAAATACTCCAGCAAATCCCACCCATGCGTGAGTTGACCGAAAACCGTGTGCTTAAAGTCCAGGTGCCGTGGCCCGCCCAAGTCGCTTGTCGCCACCGGAAAATTACCATGCGTAATAAAAATCTGGCCCGCATTGGTCCCCTTGAAATTATTGGACCCCGCATTCGCCATCGCCAACTGCCCACGCCCGGAAAAGATCAACGGCGCTTTGAATTCATTCTCGAAATTGGTCGAGATGGTCGCCCCTCCTTGATAAATCAAACTCTCGAGATCGCTCGCCCCGTTCAGGTCCGCAAACCGCTGCAACTTCACGTTATTAAATACCCCAGCCTGCGCAAATCCACCGATATACCCCGTCGTAAATGGCGTCCAATCCCGGAAAAGCTGGAACACCAAATCCCCGGAATACGCCGGGTCCGCCACCGGATCCGCCCCCGCTGCGTGATTGATCGAAAGCTTAAGAAGCGGGTTCCCGGTTTTTACCCGGACCATGATCGAGGGATTGGAACTGGTGACCGTGAAAGTAAGCGGATCGCCATCGTCATCGTATGCGGTGATCGGGAGAAGCAACGTCTTGGCGACTGGGATGGTGGGGATAACCTTGGCTGTTCCGACGGCGGGAACGGGGTCATCGAGAACTGGGGCGGCGGCTTGGGTAAAATGGGCACCGGGCAGGAAAAAGGCGGCAAAGAGGCCGAAAAAAGATCTGGAATGAAGAGAAACCATGGGGCGGGAGGAAAGATAGCAAGGAACGAGCGGGCCGCCAGAATTTTTTTATCAACTAGTCCCCGAACACAATCGACTTGTTGCCGTGCATTAGGACCCGGTCCGTTAAATGCCATCTAACACTGCGCGCCAACGCCAGCCTCTCACAACTCGATCCCTTCTCGTTCCACGACCTCGCGAAAATCGGTGTGATTGGAAATGATGCATGGGATATCAAAAGCGAGTTCTCCGGTTCGCCAGCGCCAGAGCAGATCGGCAAGACAATGACCCAGTTTGCTTACCATCAGGACCACCTTGCGCCTGCTTTCCGCTGAACGAATGCTCCAATCGGCCTCCAGTTCATCCGCCATCGGCGCAAATGCTTCGCGCAACGTCGGCAAATCCACAGAGAGCGTTTCGGTTTCCGCCGCCATCCGCGTAAAGAATCAACCCGCATGGGCATCGGTGAATTGATGCACTTCCAGAAGGTTCCCCCCGTGTTGCGCCACGAATCCCGAAAGCCGGGAGAGCAACCCGACGCGGTCTGGGCAGGAAAGTTTGAGGAGGGTCGTGGACATTTATCGCAGAGACTTGGATGAAAGAATTTTTAAGGGAAGAGACTATTGCGGGTTTTGCTGGCGACCCCGGAAGGTGACACCTCACATTTTTTCACAAACGACAATTCCTTAGCTGCCCACGCGGCGTAACGGCTGCTCCCTCTTTGCCAATGCCTTGCGCATCTTGGACAATGCACTGTTTTGAACCTGGCGAATTCGCTCACGGGTGACCCCAAATTTAGTGCCAACATCCTCAAGGGTCTTGGTTTTTCCACCATCAAGGCCGAACCGGGAGTAAATGATCTTTTTCTCGCGCTCATCGAGGACAGAAAGGAGGTTTTCCACTTCATCCAGCAAGTTCTGGTCGCGTAATTGTTCGAACGGGGTTCGGGCATCGACGTCGCAAACCAATTCGCCGAACTCCGTGGAATCGTTCTCGCTAATGGGAGCGTCCAGCGATGCCGGCCGCACGGAAGCCGCTTTCAACTGGGTGACTTTGCGCGCGGAAATACCCACTTCCTCGGCAAGCTCTTCGTCACTTGGGTCGCGGCCCAACTCCTCGCTCATCTGCAAGGAGACGCGACGGATCTTGGAAACCTTGTCGATCAAATGGACCGGCAGGCGAATCGTTTTCCCCTGGTTGGCAAGGGCCCGCTTGACCGATTGTTTGATCCACCATGAGCCGTATGTGCTGAAGCGCCCACCCTTGGCGGGGTCAAACCGCTCCACTCCTTTCATCAGGCCCACATTGCCCTCCGAGATGAGATCCAGGAGCGGTAATCCGAGGTTGGTGTAATCGTGGGCAATTTTCACCACAAGCCGCAGATTCGCGCAAACCATCGTCGAAAAAGCTTCCTTGTCGCCCGCCTTGATTCTGGCTGCCAGACCAATCTCCTGT
>JAYUPM010000235.1:0-1677 GCA_043760145.1 Spartobacteria bacterium | reverse complement strand
TGAAACGCCTCATCGGTTTGCGCCGTGACCACGGTTCCCATCCGGTTCCTGACGTCTTTGTAAACGCGTTTTAATCCCGCGCGGATCATCGCCCACTCCCCCTTTTTCAATGGGAGCTTTTTGAAATCAGCATGCGCCAGCTTGAGGATGATACGGGTTTCCTTGAACCTCCCGGGCATCGGCGAATGGTTCCGCGCGGGAATACTTTTTAGTGCCGCTTTGATTGATTGCTTCAATGGAGTGGAACGGGTCCGGCTCCCAAGGTCCGTTAATGTCTCGCGACTCACTGTTTCGTCACGCAATGCCCCCAGCCCACGCCCAGCTCCGCGGAGCCGGGCGTTTTGCCGTTTAAATGCCGACTTCCCAATGAACGGTTTGAGGATTCGCAGCAAGGCGCGGAGTTGCTTGATGGTGGTCCGCAAAAAATGAAGGTCTTTCTCCGGGTTATCAGTGGGGGAATCGATTCGGGCAAAAGCTTTTTCAAAGAGCGTGTTGCCGATCTGTCGTAAGCCCGAGGAAACGGATTGGGTTGGGCCGGATTCTTTTTTCATAGTGAGGTAACGCAGAGAAAGGAATTTAACGCAGAGACGCTGAAGAAACGCAGAGAGGGGAATTTAACGCAGAGGAAAAGAATTTAACGCAGAGACGCAGAGACGCAGAGATTTTTTTGGGAACGGAATTGGCGCGTGCCAAGATGACGGGACGGGGCGTTAAGAGCGTTTGACGACAACCAAAGCGAGTTGCTTCATGTGCCTGCCTCCCTCTGCGTCTCTGCGCCTCTGCGTTAAATTCCGGGTCTTTGCGTTAAATTCCGGCCGGCGTCCTCTGCGTTAGATTTCCGACAAATGAGCGGTTGACAGACTTTTTTTAGAAGTAAGAATCTATAATATGAAGGGGAACTCCAATCTCGATTCAGTCCGGTTCACCACCAAGGGGCAGGTCGTCATCCCGGCCTGGCTGCGGCGCGAGTTCCACATCGGCAATGGCACCCGGGCCGTTGTCCAATCGACACCCGAGGGGATCCTGCTCAAGCCGGTGACGGTGCACGCCATCTCCCGGTTGCGCGGCATCCTCAAGCGCAAGCCGGGCACCAAACCGTTGGCCGAGGAAATGGCCGAGCACAAAACGGCAGAGAAATCGATGGAGGACGCCAACTATGAGCGCAGCACGCGTCGTTCTCGATAGCTTCGCGCTGCTTGCGTTTTTGCGCGGGGAAGCCGGGGATCAAAAGGTGGCCGCGCTTCTGGAGCGCGCCGGGATCCGCGACGAACCGCTGCACATGACTGAGGTGAACTACGCAGAGGTTAAATACATCGTCCTGCGCAAAGATGGCAGAGAGCGCTGGGAGGAGATCGCCAGCGAACTTCCCGCGTTGCCCATCGAGTTTCATCCCGCCACCCGCGCGCTCTCGGATTTGGCCGCGGATTTCAAAGCGCGTCACAAACTGAGTCTCGCTGATGCCTTCGCCGCTGCATTGGCCAAGGAACGCAAAGCCGATCTGATCACTGGTGACCGGGATTTTAAGGCGCTTGAAAAGGAGATCAAGATCGCCTGGCTTTAACGCAGAGGCGCAGACGCTGAGGTAACGCAGAGAAAGGAATTTAACGCAGAGACGCAGAGACGCAGAGATTTTTTTGGGAACGGAATTGGCGCGTGCCAAGATGACGGGACGGGGCG
>JAYUPM010000234.1:0-1677 GCA_043760145.1 Spartobacteria bacterium | reverse complement strand
CAAGGGCGGATTCCCACACTTCTTCATTTTTCATTCTGACTTCTGACGTCGCCTTCCCGGACCGGCTGAAGCCGGAACTACAAACCCCGGAAGGCGCTAAACAGATACGGGACGTCGCTGCTACGTGGCAGTTCAAAGAAGCGAGACGCCTCTGCTACGAAGCAGGCATCGCTTTGCGATGGGCATTTATGCGGCAAGGGCGGATCCCCGCACTTCTTCATTTTTCATTCTGACTATTGACTTCGCCTCCCCGGACCGGCTGAAGCCGGAACTACAAACCCGGAAGGCGCTAAACAGATACGAGAGCCGTCGCTCGCCAGGGCCTTTAACGCGAGGCCGACTCGCTCAGGGAGAACTCGCGCACCGCAGGCTTCCCACCGCGCGCGTCTGCGGATGAAACCCGGACCGTGAGCAACTCCAACGAATGCGTGGCGGGACGTGATGGCTGATACTTGAGTGGTTCCGAAGGCGATCCGGTTGATTTTGCGGTCGGCACGATTTCAAAGAGCGCACTTAAGAGGCCCGGATTGCGCCGGTCCACTCCGATCAGGCGGTATTCGCTGACACGATCGGGGTTGAACTCCACTTGCAGCGCATTGATGCGAGTGCCCGAGAATTGCGGCTGAAACGCAAAACGGACGAGCCGATGTCCCGGAGCCCACGGACAAGGTTCCGCATTCAAGACCGGTGCGATCGATTCTTTGATCTTCATGGGTGTGACTTGGTCGGCAACTGACACACTCAGGAGCGGTTGCTCGGCGACGCGAACAAACGGGATCGTGGCGACGCTGGTCTCGGCAGCAGCGATGCCCTTCCCTGTTTGGCCCCAGTCGCTTTGAGAATTCGTCGGTTTCGTGGACGCCAGTTCGTTCACAATGGCAGGAGCCGGGACTGCGCGTTTCCGCTGTGGAGTGGCTTTTGACGTGGCCGAACCCGCAGGGCGCCTGGGGGAATTTAATGCAATAGGCGGTGCGGCCGAGGTGGGCGAAGACGCCGTGAATGGCTCAGTGACGGCGCGTGTGGCCAACTGAGGAGCCGGGATGCTCAACTTTCCCCGGTTCGGATTGAGCTCTGCCGGAATGGCAGGAATGGGACGAGCTGGCAGATAAGGAGTGGTTGCCCGGGACGCTATAGTGGAAGACGCCAAATCGGGCGTGGCCGCATTGTCACCGGGAGCCGGTGCCGATTCGCCCATGGCAATATTGAAAGCCGGGGCCGGAAGCGAAGGGCGGACTGCGATGGGGGGGCCTGAACGCATCTTGGCACTCACAGCGGGGAACAGTAATCCAATCGAAAGACCGACCACCAAGCAGGCTGCCATCGCGGAAAGGACGCTCGGCCGGCGCCAAATCGGGACGATCTTCGGACTGACTTGCGCCCATTCCCGCGCCGCCTGGAAGATTTCCGCGCGGTCTGTCTCGGTTAACTCAACGGCCGGCTCAGCTTGGAGATGTGCGCGCAGAGTTGCTGCGAGGGCGATGGTGGAGTCTACTTCAGCCGAAGCAGCCTTGTTGGCTTCAAGCATCTCCCGGATCTCCCCGGCATCTTTTGGATCAAGCTCGCTCAAGGCGTAAGCGGTCAGTTTTGGGTCATCGCAGTTCATAACATTTGGCGGATTGGCAATTCAAAATGGTTTGGGGGAAGTTCCTCCATGAGGGAGCGCAGTTTCTTGAGGGC
>JAYUPM010000233.1:0-1681 GCA_043760145.1 Spartobacteria bacterium | reverse complement strand
GTCCAATATTGAGGCGCTCGATCAATGAGGAGTCGAGCAACTGCGTAAGAAACGCCGGATCCCTGGTGATCGCCGTCACCACCAGTGACGGCCCGATCTGGGACAGCATCTCTTTCTGACTTACTTCAATCACACTCGCATACGGACAGAGATATTCCCGGTTCGCCAGCGGATGCGCAAACGAATCGCAATGCACAATCGTCGGCCGCATATATACGCCCCCCTCAAACTCCGCCTTCCGCGGTCCATTGCGATAAGCCGCCGTCACGTCGCGCGCCCCGGGTGTCTCCAATCCTTGCTCAATCGCCGCATCGATAAACTCAGCCATCTTCGGATTGGCGAATCCGGATAGCTTCGCCTCGGCGTCATCCGGTGGCAACGGTGCAAATGGACCGAGCTTTTGGGCAAGGGCATCGGCGATTTGTGCGGCATACTTTGGCACAACCAAGGCCGACGCATTCACACACGAGCGGCCGCCATTGTCGGCAATCGAACTGGCTATGACATCAATATACTCCGGCCAGCGCTCGATCTCGTCTTCCCCAATCAAGATCTTGCTGAACCCCGGCCCATGACACGAAAATTTCGGGTTATCGCGGTATTGCGCCACTGTATTGGCATCACCAAAAATCAACGCCCGCCCACAGAGTTTCATCACTTCACCCGAGCCTTCGTGGTCGGTCGGATAAAAGCCGAACGCTTCGGCGGGCGCGCCTGCGGCGATGAACGCCTGGATCAGTCGGAACGGGGTCCACGGTTCTTCGCGACCCGGCTTGATGATGACCGGGGTCTTCAATGCAATCGCCGGAAGCCAAAGTGAATTCACCGCCGGTGAGTTGCTCGGCATAATCAACCCAAGCGCATTGGTTGTTGGATAATAGCTGACTGCCGCCCCGCTTTGTTCTCCAAACCCATGGTCAATCACTTCCAATGGCAATCCCCGCGTCAATCCATTGAGAATGGTCCGGATGTTAGTCAGGGCATAGTGGATCTTCGCCATGTTCCGGCGCACCATGACATGCGGCAGCCCGCTCGTCGCCGATAGAGTCAGGACATACTCCTCAGGACTCTGCGTGTGGCCTTCATCGCCCAATGGCAGGGTCTGAGTGAGAAACATCTCCCCGGCCTTCGCTGAAATCTCGATCAATTCCACCACTGAGAATTTTTTGAGCGCAGCCCGGGCTTCGCCGATCTTGCCAAGATCCTTGCGCACAATCCCCGCATTGACCTGGCTGACACGCCCCATCGCTTCGCCGGTGCGATGATTTACCACATCGGTCCAATCAAGGCTCTTGTAAGGCTTGCCCCGCCGCAGCGCGGGAAGATGAGGATGCGACATGACTTTAATAGACGCCTTCAACGATCTTGTTTTCCATGGCCCCGAATGGCCGCACTTCAGCGACGCCGTCCCATGCATACGGCTCCCGAGGCTGGCGGCGGATAGCTTCGTCACGCTCGAGAAACCGCGGCATGAAGAACTCCCGGGTCAGTGTTGTCAGTTCGACCCGGCCCCATGTGTCATACGGGACAGTCTTGTCTGTCTCCTTGGGATCCACAACGCGGAGAATTGCCCGGGGCTGCGGGGCGTAGTAAGTGATTGAAAACTCGTCCTCGGGTCGGAGCGGGACACTCGCGGCCAGCCCCATCAAGGTGTTGCCGTAAGTCGGATAGAAGCCGATCC
>JAYUPM010000232.1:0-4037 GCA_043760145.1 Spartobacteria bacterium | reverse complement strand
TGCGATCTGTTTTCGGCGCAACCAATCGATGGAAACGTTCATCAAAATCCGATAAAGCCATGTGTAAAAAGAGGATTGCCCGCGAAACCGGCCGATCGATTTCCATGCCTTCAGAAATCCATCCTGGGATAAATCCCATGCGTCCTGTTCGTTGCGGACCATGTTGTAGACCATTGAAAAAGCTCGGTTGCGATAGCGTATAACCAATTCGTCAAAGGCCCCTGAGTCGCCTCGCTGACACCGGGCCACCAGTTCAAGGTCGTTGGGACTATCGACGATAACTGGTTGCGCGGAGTCAGCGATTTGGTTGGGGGCCTCCGTGTGCATGGGTTGGACGAGCCTTGGCGTCAATTCATTCAACCACTTTTCCTGGCCCCGATTTACTAGCGCTTAAATCGGCGCCGCCATTCGGCCCGATAACTGCCCATCAGCTCAATGATCCCGTCCCGGATTTGGAAAAGGCGCTGGTTAAGCATTCCAAAGCGCCTGGCATCGAGGCGGATCTCTTTGCGTAATTGGACGGCGCTTTCCAGTGCCAGCATGATCGCCTTCAGCGCCCGCTTCAGATACGCGATCGTCATCCCGATCTCGTCCACATCATCATCGCTCAGGGCCGCCGCAAGCTTGGCGCTGGCGATCGCCGCCTGGGTCGAGAGCTTCACCGCTGCGGGCTGATTTTGCACATCCCCCGCTTCTTCAAAGAGCTGGTCGATCCAAATCGTGAGCGCAAAAGACGCTTTATAAAGCGGATGCACCTCGAATCCCTCTTCCTCCTCCTCCTCCTCGCCTTCCTCCTGTTCCTGCAATTCCTGATCGAAAAGTGAATCGACGTTCTCCGCCCACTTCTCCCCATCCTTATCGAGCAAATGATACCACCCCATTTCCCGGGCTATGATCTGATCCCGATTCGGGTCGTCCATGTAACGCTCCAGAAGCTCCATATACTTCTCCGTCTTTCGATCCTGCTGTTGGAGAAAACGCTCCCAATCATACTCGTCCCAGACTTTCTCGGGCTCGTGGTGATCAGACATGGAATCTTAATACGCCCGCCCGGGCCGCAGGTGCAAAAGCTTTTTATCGACCCCGATTAAATCTTGGGGAGAATTTCGACCTGCCCGATGGTCCAATCAGTGGTGACCGGGATGACTGGAATGACTTGCCGACGCAGTTGCCCACAAGCGGCAGCGATGTCGTGGCCCTTTTCCCGGCGGATGGTTGCCGGAATATCCGCGTTCTCCAGCACCGCCATAAATTCATCCTGGCGCGCCTCGCTTGGACGTTTCCACTCCAGCCCCTCCACAATGTTGTAAGGGATGCAATTGACCTTGGCGTTGACTTTTCGCACGAGCCCAACCAGCGACGCCGCGTCTTCCACCCGGTCATTCACCCCTTCAATAAGAATATATTCGAACGTTAGCCGCTGCTTTTTGCGCTCCGCGTAATAGCTGCACGCCTCCATCAGCGTCGCGAGCGGATACTTCCGATTCACCGGCATGATTTGCTGCCGCACTTCATCCGTGGCCCCATGCAGCGAAATGGCGAGGCGGACCTGGAGCGGTTGATCCGCCAGTTGCCGAATCTGCGGAGCCAGCCCGCTCGTGGAAATTGTGATGTGCCGGGCCCCAAGAAATATTCCCCATGGCGCATTGATGATTCCAACTGCCCGCATCAGGTTCGCGAAATTGGCCAGCGGCTCGCCCATCCCCATAAATACGATGTTGTTGATCTTCTCCCCGCTCAGTTCTTCGACCCGCAGCACCTGGCTCACGATCTCCCCCGCATTCAGGTTCCGGCTCCAGCCATCCAGGCCGCTGGCGCAGAATTTACATCCATACGCGCAACCCACCTGCGTCGAAATGCAGAGGGTGCGCCGGTCCGATGCGTCTCCATAAAGGGCCGGGGACGCTGGGATCAGGACCGATTCGATCAAATTCCCGTCGCCCAACCGAAACAGATATTTGCGCGTGGTGTCTTCGGAACCGAGGACCCGCACTGGAGTGAGATCATCAAATGTAAACCGTTCACCCAGTTGCTGGCGCAAGGCGGCGGGCAGATCGCTCATCCCCTCAAAAGATTTCGCCCGCTTCTCATAAAGCCATTTCATCACCTGCTTGGCCCTGTATGCAGGCTGGCCGGATGCGTCCAACTCTTTTCCTAATTCCTCAAATGTGAGGGAATGCACTGGCATAAGGGTGGCGGATGTCTCCATGGTTTCATCCTCGCCCATAAGCGGCGCCGCGCCAAGCTTCGCATTAGGACGATGCGTGATCCGTGATGCGTAATTCGTGAGGGAAGAAAGTCGGGGTGTGAGCTTTGCACAAAGTTCGTTCCTGTAAATCATAGGGCGAATCCGCCCATTTTTCGTCACGCATTACGAATCACGGATTACGAATCATGTTTCGGGATTGAATCCGCGCCTCGCATCCATACTCTCCCCCACCCTACGCATGCTCAAACCACACGAAATTTTTGCCGGAATGCCGCCCCACGTCGCGGCCGAACTATTCAGCTTCCTGATTGAAAAAGAGAAACCGCTCTACAAGGCGACCATCGATTCCCTCGCCACCCAGCGGAAACTTCGCCCCGTCTATGTGGAGAGAAAGCCCCGGCCGGAGCGGCACGTTTGGATGCAGGAGAATCTTGGGCGCAAACAGAGCGAATCGGTGGCGGCGCATCTGCTTCAAATCTGGCTTGTCGGCGCCCAATCCAAACTTCTTTGCGATTTCCTGGACGGCTTCGGAATTGCCCATGACGAAAACGGGACGATCGAAAACCTCCCCCCCGCTCCTTCCAAGGAGGACGTGGTCAAGGTGCTCGATGACCTTCTGACAAAGCACGACCCGGCCGTTGTGGCTGTGTATCTGCATGCATTCCAGGCCCTGGACGACAATGGGTGGCCGAGCCTGAGCGAGGTTCTGAAGGAAGATACGCGACTGCGCCTCGGCAGCGTCGTAGAGTAGCAGAGGCGTCTCGCCTCTTTTCTTCTGCTGAACAGCGGCGAGACGCCGCTGCCACGGCTGTCGCGACAAATGGACTAAGTTGACTAACCTGCGATTTTCGTTACGATCCTCTGGATGACGACGATCACCACGCACCAGGCCAAGACCCATCTCTCCCGATACCTTGCCGAAGTCGAGAATGGCCGGGAATTCGTCATTGCGCGGGGCAAAAAAGCGGTCGCAATGCTGGTGCCAATCAAGCCCACTAAAAAAAGGGCTCGTCCAAAAGTCGGCGACATCAAGGGCAAGCCATTTGAGTTTCCCGCAACTGCTTTTGCGCCTCTCACGAAAAAGGAACTGAAGGAATGGGGCCTGTGAGATATCTGCTGGATACGTGCGCCTTTCTTTGGATGGCCCAGCAACCGTCAATGATCTCGGCCAATGCCACCGCCGCCATCAATGACCCGACAAACGAATTGTATTTGAGCGACATCAGCATTTGGGAGATCACGCTCAAACATTCCATGGGCAAGCTGCCGCTCCCCGCGAAACCACAGGCATGGATTCCGGGCAAATTGGCGTTCCACCAAATCACATCGCTTGCGCTCAACCATGGGGCGATCTACCGAAGCGGTGAACTGCCGCGGGTTCATCTCGACCCGTTCGACCGATTGCTTGCGGCGCACGCAATCGAGGAAGGATTAATTGTTCTATCGCCCGACAAACCGCTCTCCTTATTGGGCGCCTCAAGGGTTTGGTGAGCGCAGCAGAGGCAAGACGCCTATACCTGTTTAGCGCGGTATTAGCCGGGAAACCGTTTGTAGTCCCGGCTTCAGCCGGTCCAAGGTTCTTTATTGCGAGGAATTCAATGCCCTCAAAATCCTCGTGCTTGCGTTCTCCATTGCCGCATAAATGCGGAACTACAAACCACGGAACAGCGGCGAGGCCCGCTCAGATATCGAGACCTTTAAATTTCCTTTTGGGTGAACCGGGGTCGCTTCAGGGCTTACGCATCTAAATCCTCCGTGAATGAGGAATGATAATATAAAAATGTACTTTTTTATACACTTGTGAAAGAAGCTCGGGATGCCATTTGAA
>JAYUPM010000231.1:0-10819 GCA_043760145.1 Spartobacteria bacterium | reverse complement strand
CTGTGTTCGTGCATCGGATTAATGGCCTCCGATTCTCGACCGCCCGGAATATGGCATTGGCGACATGTTGTTCCGCGCCGGCGGTTTGAAGGAACCATCCATCGTTCGTAATATTTACAAGGAGCTCCGCGCCATTGAGCACAAATCGCCGGGTCAGATCGCCGAGCGTGTCCTCAAAACAAATCAGCGCAGAGAAGCGCAGTTGTTTGGAGGGAAGCGTCATCACGGTGAATTCCTTGCCTGCCGTAAAATCGCCGGGAACCAGATCGCCCGCGACCAATGCAAACAACGGGATCGTATCGCGAAACGGAAGGTATTCGCCAAATGGAACCAGATGGATTTTGCGATGGATTTGCGGCTCCATTCCTTTCGTCAGCAATGCCGCGGTGTTGAATGCTTCGCGCTCATTTCCATCAACGGTTCCCAGCAGCAAAGAGAATTTCCCTTCCTCGACTTGCTTCCAAACAAACCGATAGTTCGCTTCATCCGCATACATCCCACGGGGCACCGCAGATTCAGGCCAGAGCATGAGATCGGTTTGAGTCGTGGCCGCCAAGGCCGTCAACGAATCCAATGATCCAAGAATTTCATCCTCGGCCTCGCGCGAGAATTTATCCGACTGCGGGATATTGGGCTGGATTGCAGTAATCGCGATCCCATTTGAGGGACGTGGCTTTCTTTCGTGAGAAAAAACGGTGCGAACTCCATATGCGAAAACGGCGACCACGATTGCAGCAGTGAGACTGAACTCCCATCGGATCCGTTTTAGGAAAAGCGGCCCAAGCTCAGCAATCAATCGGCGCACGATGATGACGGCCATGAGATTGCAAAACGCGACGAGCAACGAAAGCCCGAGGACGCCCGTAACATCCGCGATCTGGATCAGCGCAAGATCCTTGTGCAGCGCCACTCCCAGTCCATTCCAGCCAAACCCCGTAAAGAGCCAGCCACGGACCCACTCATGCACAACCCATGCGGATGCTCCAAGCAGGCCGGTCCAAAGATTTCCACGTGACCCCAAAAATTCCTCCCGAGCGCCTGTCCGGATACGGCCGAGGAACCATGCCCAAAACGCAAAGTAACATCCGAGGATCAGCGAGAGCAGGAATGGGAGGCTCTTAAGCCATGGCTGGGCGAAGAGTGTGCCGAGGGCGCTGAGCCAATAAAAAACCACGGTGAAATAAATAAGGCCGGCCACATAACCGAGGAGGAGCTGGCGTCGTTGCTGGCGTTTGGTCGGGGCCGAAAACCAGAGGGCGGCGATCAAAGGGGTCAAGGCGATCCAAACCAGCCAGCCCTGGTTCCATGGCGGAAGTGTCATCGCCAGCAGGAGTCCGCTGAGGGCTGCTGCCAGCCACGGCCAGATTCGCAGGACGACTCGTAACCCAGGTGGAATGGGCATTCCCGGCACCCTCTCCCCCGGATTTGTAATTCCGCCCGCGGCCATCGCGAGCGCTATTCCCGACGAACCCGTCGGCTCTTGGGTCCCGATGGGGCGGGCTCGAGCGAGTCTTTCAACTCCCGGGAGTATCCCGAGTTGATGCAGAAGTGGGCACCCTCGATGTCTTTGAAACTGTCGATTGCAGTCTTGTCGCAGTCCACGTATCCGATCCGGATCAAGCTATGAAGCGAGTCGATCAACTCGCTTTCCCCCAAGTTGCCAAGCCGTTCAATCAGCGCTTTTCCGTCGGTTTCGCTCCCAAACCCGAGTGCTTTGACTATCGAAGTTTCGCATCCGTCGAGATTTACAGCCATAAAAGTATTTAAAAGGTGGAGTTAAGTTAGTGAGCGGTGGTTCGCAGTCTGGCTTCAACGTCGCCTCGAATCCATGTCCAAAGCGATTCCAAAGATGCCTTCACCTCGATTTGCACCTGCTCGAGTTCTTGCGGCGTGAATCTACCGCTTTGCGGGAGCCTTCGTCCATACATGTAAAACTTGATCTTCGGCTCCGTGCCAGATGGCCGCACCGCAAAGCGCCGCCCGTCGGCCATGTCGATCATCAGCATTTTTTCCTTCGGCACCTTGTCGCCTTCCACATCGAAAAACTCCTGCCCGGCAAAGTTCCGGGTCTCAGTAACAACCGACCCATCCGCTTCCCCCGGGGACTCGGCGGCGTAGGAGGCCACCAGTTGCTGGATCTTCGTGGCCCCGTCGGCCCCCTCAAATGTCAGGCTCCCATTCTTTTCAAAATAAAATCCGTATTCGGAAAAAACCTCGTCCAGGAGCTGATCGAGCGTGATGCCACGGGACTTGGCGTAAGCGGCGACCTCGGTAAAGACAACCACAGCGCCATTCCCATCCTTGTCGCGGACAAAATCCGCGGCGCTGTATCCGTAGCTTTCCTCGCCGCCACAAACATAAAAGCTGGAGTGCTGCAAACGCAGGACGCGGGTCTCGCGCTCGGAGAGGGACCGATAAATTGCGCGCTCGGCGACTGGGAGAGCGGCTTCATATTTGCCGAGTTTTTCACCGATATACTTGAATCCGGTCAGGGTCTCAACGCAGCGCAAGCCATGCCTCTGGGCGATCGCTTTTTGCAGATCGGTGGTCACGAATGTCTTGATGATCACGCACCGGTGCGCGTTCTCCGGGGTGATCACCCCTTGCTCAATCAATTTTTTTACCCGGTAATATGCCATCAGTGAACCAATCTGGTTGCCGGTAAAAAGTTCCATCTCCCCAGCCCCATTCCGCGCTGCCACCCCCATCCGATCACAGTCCGGATCCGTCGCAAGCACCAGATCCGCCCCTTCCTTTTGCGCCAGCGCAATCGCCTGGGAAAGCGCCTCCGCATTCTCCGGGTTGGGCGATAGGACCGTTGGAAACCGACTGTCGGGGACTTCCTGTTCTTCCACGGTTGAAAAGCGGACCCCGAGTTTTTTGAGCATCGGCTTCACAATGATCCCGCCGGTCCCGTGGATGGAGGTGAAAACCACTTTCAGGTCAGGCGCGGATTCCACCATGCCCCGGTCGAGGATCAACGTTTCGAGGCGCTCCATGTAAGCGTCATCCAGCTCCTTGCCGAGGACGATCAACTCCCCCTGTTCCGCTGCCGGGACCGGTTCGTAGACGTCGGATTCAATTGCATTCACCTTCGCGATGATGGCGCTGGCATGCGGTTCCACGACCTGAGCGCCGTCGGAGAAATAGACTTTATACCCGTTGTCGTGAGGCGGGTTGTGGCTGGCTGTAACAACAATGCCGCCCTGGGCTTTTTGATGGCGCACGGTAAAGGAGAGCTGCGGAGTCGAGCGCGGCCCTTCAAAGAGACAAACGTCGCATCCGTGATCCATCGCGACTCGCGCCGTCAGTTCAGCGAACTCCCTCGAAAAAAAACGGGTGTCGTGCGCAACAACAATCTTTGGGCGGCCACCGAGTTGGGAGCGGGTCGCCCACTCTTTGATGTGCGCAACCAACCCCTGGGTGGCCCGGCTCACATTGTAAAAATTCATCGCGTTGGTCCCGATACATGGGCGTTCCGGCCGACCCAAATGCTGGGGTTCGCCACGCTCGGCGGCTGTGATCACCTTCCCGATTGTCCGCCCTCGCAACCCGCCTGTCCCGAACGCGATGGTTTTATAGAAGCGATCGTCAAGTTCCTCCCACGCCCCCGCCTCCACCAATTCGGCAATGCTTTCTCCCACCACCGGTTCACTGCTGCAGGCCAGCATTTGCGCGATGTTCTTCGCACTGCTCTCCCGCAAGTGGCCCGCCTCCACGGCGCGCCCAATTTCGATGCTTATGTCAGTCATTGGAAAGCGGGGATAGTAGAAGTGGCCGTTTCGATTGCAAGCGGCGGAGAGTGCCCAAGGCTCGGATCTGTTTAGCCACAATTGAAAAAGTCCGCTCGTCCACAGCGCATCGCGCCGCTATAGTGTCCGCATGAACTACCTCGGCAGGATCACCTACAACCCCTCGCAATGCGGTGGACGGCCTTGCATCCGCGGGATGCGCATTCGCGTTAAAGACGTGCTCGAGCTGCTCGCCGCAGACGTGCCCGAGGCGGAAATCCTCACCGATTATCCCGACCTCGAACCCGGCGACATCAAGGCGTGCCTGCAATATGCCGCCGCCCAAGCCGATCACTCCGTGCTCAAAGTCGCGTGAAGTTCGTTGTCGATGCGCAACTCCCGCCCGCGCTTGCGCGGCTGTTGTGCGAACTCGGACAGGAAGCTGTGGCTGTGCGCGATGTCGGCCTGCGCGAAGCCGACGACGGCCCCATCTGGCAATATGCCCTCGAACACGGCACCGTTATTGTGACCAAGGACGAAGACTTCCCAGAGCGCAGTCTGCGCATTCCTTCCCCGGCCCAGGTGCTCTGGCTGCGAATAGGCAACTGTTCCAACCGCGCTCTGCTCTCATGGTTCCGTCCGCTCTGGCCGGAGATCGAACGCCGCCTCGCGGCGGGCGACCGCATCATCGAAGTGAGCTGAGGCGCGGGACGCGACATTCGGCTTGTCGGGGCGCGGCCCACTCCAGAGACTCTGGCCTGCTTCGTGATCATGGCCGCCACACCAAAACGCATCGTGCTCAAATTCGGATCGGGGATTCTCGCCAATGACAGCGGGAACTCCCTCGACCTTGCCCAGTTCCAACGGTTGAGCGCGGAAGTGGCGGCGCTAGTGAAGGAGGGTCATCAATGCATTATCGTTTCAAGCGGGGCGGTCGCAGCGGGATTGATGGCGCTTGGACTTACCGAACGTCCCGATGATCTCGCGGCCCGCCAGGCGTGTGCGGCGGTGGGGCAATCCAAGCTCATGCAGTATTACTCCACCATTTTTGCCGAGCACGGGCTTAACGTGGCCCAGCTCCTCCTTACTCATGGCGATCTCGACAGCCGCACCCGCCACCAGAATGTCCGCAACACCCTCGAGCATTTGCTCGAGCGCAAAACCGTGGTTCCCATCATCAACGAAAACGACTCCGTGGCTGTTGAGGAACTCAAGTTCGGCGATAATGACCGGCTCTCCGCAGAAGTGGCGATCCTGGCCCGGGCCGAGTTGCTGATCCTCCTTACCAGCGTCGATGGGCTCCTGGACGAGAACGGGCAAACCGTATCAGTGGTTGAAGAGATCGATGCTGTGGAATCGCTCGCCCGGCAGGAGAAAGGAAAGTTTTCCGTTGGCGGGATGGTCTCCAAGCTCCAGGCCGTGCGGCTCGCAGTGGATGCCGGCATCACCACTTATATCGCCAGTGGCCTTAAACCGGACCAGATCGGCTCGATCGTTTCCGGGGCCGGGGCGGGTTCGCAGTTTGTTGCCCCGGCCACGACAAAAAAAAGGAGTTCGTGAATTTGCGCAGGGGATCACTTGACGTTATTCCCTGATGCTGGCATTTGCTGCCGCGCTTTTTCATGAACCACCTCCACGCTGAAATTTTTGATCTCGGCCACCGGGCGCGCGCTGCGTCACGGGTGCTGGCCCGGGTTTCCAGCGCGGAAAAAAACCAGGCCCTCCTCTCCATGGCTGAGGAACTCCTTCGGGCCGAGGACCTCATTCTTGAGGGGAACCGGAAGGACTTGGAAAAAGCCACCGCGGATGGTCTCGCATCCGCAATGCTCGACCGGTTGCGGCTCGATTCCAAACGGCTGGCCGTCATGGCCGATGGGATTCGGCAGGTTGCGCTTTTGCCGGACCCGGTGGGAGAAACGATCAAGGAATGGACGCGCCCAAACGGCTTGAGAATCAGCAAGATGCGGGTGCCGATCGGTGTGATCGGGATCATCTATGAATCGCGGCCCAACGTCACCAGCGATGCCGCGGTCCTCTGTTTAAAAGCGGGGAACGCCACCATCCTTCGAGGCGGCTCGGAGTCGTTTCATTCCAATACTGCGATTGCGGCTGCGCTTGGCCGGGGGGCGGCCCGCGCCGGTTTGCCAGGCGACAGCATTTTGCTGATACCCACCACTGACCGGGAGGCTGTGAAAATTCTCTGCGCAATGGATCAATATCTCGACGTTATCATCCCGCGCGGCGGCAAGGGATTGATTGAGGCCGTTGTCAGCCACGCCCGGATGCCAGTAATCAAGCACTACGAGGGGATATGCAGTATTTACATCGATCCGGAAGCTGACCTGCAAATGGCTCAAGAGATTGTTATTAACGCCAAATGCCAGCGCCCCGGCGTCTGTAATTCAATCGAGTATGTGCTCGTCCATCGCGCCATTGCCGAACGTTTCCTCGCGACCACTGGGAAAGCGCTTCTCCAGGCCAACGTGGAAATCCGGGGCGACGAATCGGTGTGTCAATTGCTTCCCGAGGCCACGGCTGCCCAGCCTGCGGATTTTCGGACCGAATTCCTCGACCTGATCCTGGCCGTCAAGATTGTGGATTCGCTGGATGAGGCGATCGCGCACATTGAAGGGCATGGGTCGCATCATAGTGACGGGATCATTACGGCCAGCGAGGAAAGGGCCGAACAGTTTTTGCAGGAAGTTGACAGCGCCACGGTCTATTGGAATGCGTCCACGCGCTTTACGGATGGGGGAGAGTTTGGGTTCGGGGCCGAAATCGGGATCAGCACGGACAAGCTGCATGCCCGCGGTCCAATGGCCTTGGAAGAACTAACTACTTACAAGTATCTACTCCGGGGGACTGGCCAGGTCCGGAACTGAACTGCGACTCAATAGCCGTCCCCCTTCAGTTATGTCTTCCCCCGAGAACCCAGAGCCGCTCTCCATCCCTCCAGCCGATCTGCGGGAGCAACGCGCTCTGCTCTGTGATTGCGTTGAGGATGCGGTTTTCGTCGTGACTCTGGATGGGGCCATTATCGACTGGAGCCCAAGCGCGGTGCGTCTCTTCGGATGGAGCCGGGCTGAGGCGCTGGGGCAATCCCCGGAAATTATTCATCGACCAGAAGAGGCTTCCAAACTCGTCGCTGAAATGCGGGCAACCGCTTTGCGCACGGGACGCTGGCGCGGGGAAATCACTTTTGTGCGGCAAGGCGGAGTCGGAGGAGTTTGTGAAAGCACGGTGATTCCCCTGCAGCGTCCCGGTGAACCGGTCTTCGCCCTGATATGCATTTGCCATGACATTTCTTTGCAGCAGCAGGCAGAGTGGAAGCTCTTCGAGGAACGATTGCTCCTGCGGGCTTTGATTGACGCCGTTCCCGACCTCATTTTTTGCAAGGACAAGGAAGCGCGTTATCTCCTTCGCAATTCCGCCGATCAGCGGATTGGCGGAAACAAGGACGATTATATCGGGCTCACCGTTTTCGACGTTCCTGGGATGGCACCGCATGCCGGGCAATCCTACGCCGATGATATGCGGGTGATCACCACGGGGGAGCCGCTGATCAACCGCGAGGAACCGTTCACCAGTCCCAGTGGAATGATCGGCTGGTTTTTAACCTCAAAATATCCGCTTCGCGATGCGGCTGGCGCTGTCTACGGCCTTGTCGGAATTGCCCGGGATATCACGGATTTAAAACGCACAACTGAGCAGCTTAATCTCACTCAAAAACGGCTCCTCGATCACGTGGAGCACTCGCCGCTTGCTGTCGTTGAGTGGAGGCCGGATTTCAGCGTGGCCCATTGGACCGGCAACGCGCAAACCCTGTTTGGCTGGAGCGCCGAGGAAGTTACGCACAAGGATTTCGACGCATGGACCCTGGTCCATCCCGAGGACCGGCCATACGTTCTTGATCAAGCGAGCCGCCTCCTGGATGGACGCGAGGTGCGGAACTTTTTCCAGACCCGGAACATGACAAGGGAGGGATCGGTCTTCCATTGCCTCTGGCACAACTCGGTCCTTCGCAGTGCGGATGGGATGAGCTTTTCCATTCTTTCCCTGGGCCAGGACATTACTGAGCGAGAGGCGGCCGAGGAAACCATTCGCGGCCACGAGCGTCTCTATCACGCCTTGGTGGAAGCCACGGGCACCGGCTATGTGCATTTTGACGAAGCGGGTCGCGCCACTGAGGTAAACGAAGAGTTCCTCCGTTTGACCGGGCGCACTTCCGTTGCCGAACTGGCCGGACGTCCTATTGCCGCCTGGACCGTCCCGCACGATCAGGAGCGGGCCGCCGCGGAATTTGAGAAAGGGATCGCGTCCGGTTCCGTGCGCAATCTTGAACTTGATTATCTGACCCCGGACGGGCGCGTTGTCCCGGTCGAGATCAACGCCCGGGTGCGTCCCACTGCCACTGGACGGTGCATGATCGCCTTCTGCCGCGATATCAGTTTGCGGCGAGCCGCCGAAGCCGAGCGGCGCGCCTTTGAGCACCAGCTCCAGGAGACCCAAAAACTTGAAAGCCTTGGCATCCTGGCCGGGGGGATCGCCCATGATTTCAATAATCTCCTGACCGGGGTCCTCGGAAACGCAAGCCTCGCCCTAATGGACGCGGGCCCAGATTCTCCGCTCCAACCATTCCTCGAGCAGATCGAAATCGCAGCCACGCGCGCCGCCGATCTTTGTCGCCAAATGCTGGCTTATTCAGGGAAGGGGAGCTTCACCGTGAGTCGTCTCGACCTGAATGCTGCTGTTGAGGAGACCGCGCGCCTTCTCCAAATCTCCATCTCAAAAAAGGCCGAGGTCCATTACTCGCTCTTTCCGGGGTTGCCCGCCATTAGTGGCGATATCACGCAACTCCGCCAGGTGATCATGAACCTTGTCATCAATGCTTCGGAGGCCGTGGCCGAATCCAACGGTGAGATATGGGTCGCCACCAGCGTCGTCTATGTCAAAAGCGAGCGACTTACCCTCGGCCAGGTCTCCGCTAATTTGACTGAGGGCGATTACGTATGCCTTGAGGTCCGCGACAATGGCCATGGGATGACCCCGGAAGTCCGGGACAGGATTTTTGAACCGTTCTTCACCACGAAATTTACGGGCCGCGGATTGGGCCTCGCCGCAGTGCTCGGGATTATTCGGGGCCATAAAGGGGCGCTTAAGGTGGAAAGCAAGCCGGGCAAAGGGACCACTTTTCGCGTGCTCCTTCCGTGTATCGAGGGACCGGTCGATCTCGCGCTGAACCCGGCCCCGACTCCGGGCGCATGGAAAGGGTGCGGGGATGTCCTGATTATTGATGACGAGGAGACTGTGCGCGTCACAACCGGGCACATGCTTGAAGCTTTGGGTTTCAAGGTTAGCGCAGCCTCCGATGGCCGCGAAGGGGTAACAATGTTTGCCCAATGCCAGGCCAGCCTCGCCCTGGTCCTGCTCGATTTGACCATGCCTCAGGTCGATGGCGACGAAGCCCTCCGCGAAATTACCCGGCTCAATCCGAATGTCCCTGTCCTGCTGATGAGCGGCTTCGATGAGTTCGAAGTCATGGCGCGATTCAAAGGCCAGGAGGTTGCGGGCTTTATCCAGAAACCATTCCGGCTCGCGGCCCTGCGCCAGATAATTCAGCAGATCTTTGCGTGAATCTTCGGCCACAACCCGCCTCTCCTCTCCCCATCACCCTTTTCGTTGATGCCGCGGGACGGCACGTTTTTGTCGTCAACTACGGCGGCGGAAGCATCCAGGCGCTCCCGATCGGACCCGATGGGCGCCTCGGCCTGCTTCGTCTTTGTCCCATAAGATCAGGAGGCCGAATCAGCCCGATCAGTCGGATCCGACCGATCCGATCCCCGCTTATTCAAACCGGATCGTCGCGGAGCGCGCGTGCGCGTCGAGTCCTTCGATCTTCCCAAATTGCGCGATCGTTTCCACGGAACGCCGCAGCGATTTCGCGTCCAAACGCACCACACTGGTCCTGCGCTGAAACATATCCGCCATGAGCCCTGGAAAAGATCGGCCCGCGCCGCCAGTGGGCAGCGTATGGCTCGGTCCGGCCACAAAATCCCCCGCAGCCACCGGCGAATAACCGCCAAGAAAAATCGCCCCGCTCGTGACAATCTGGGCGGCAACTCGCGCCTCGTCCTTGACCACAATGGAAATGTGTTCGGCGGCGAAATCGTTTGCCACTTTCACGGCGTCCTTCAGCGATTTAACGAGGATCAGCGCGCAATCTTTTTCCAAAACCCCGGCAAGGTGTTCCTTGCGCGATAAGGTTTTAAGCTGAGCTGCGATCTGCGTCGCCACCCGTTGAAGGAGCTTCGCGGAATTGGTCACCAACAAGATCGAGCTCCCTTTGCCGTGCTCGGCCTGGGCAAGGAGATCCGCCGCTATCCATGCGGGATTGGCCGTGGCATCCGCAAGGACCACAATCTCACTCGGGCCCGGTAACAGGTCGATTGAGACCTGCCCGAATACCTGTCGTTTTGCTTCCACCACATACGCGTTGCCAGGGCCGAATATTTTCAGGACTGGCGCAATAGTCTTTGTTCCAAAAGCGAGCGCTGCGATGGCTTGGGCCCCTCCAACGGCATACACCTCGGTGGCGCCGGCAAAGTGCAGGGCGTAATGCAACGCCTCATTGATGCGGCCCGAGTTGTCGGGCGGAGTGGCCACCACAATCTCCGGGACCCCTGCCGCCGCTGCCAGCGTCACGGTCATGATCGCCGTGGAAACCAACGGCGCCGTTCCCCCGGGAACGTAAATCCCGACCCGGCCAAATGGATCGAACCGCTCGCCAACCAAGGCCCCCTGGGCATTCCGGGTCGTCCAACTCTTGCGCAGGCTCCGCTTTGCGAAGTCCCGCACATTGGTGTGCGCGATGGTGATCGCCTTTGCCGTGGCCGCATCGACCTTCGGCTTGCCTTTCACCCGGAGTTGGTTGGCCCTCAATTTCGGGCCGCCAAAACGTTCGCAATATTCCAGCAACGCGGCATCACCTTTCGACCGGACCGCATCGATAATTTCGCGCACGGTCTTTTCGACATCGGGATGCGGCAGGGCTTTGCGCTGGAGGCCAGCCAAGGCATGGGAGAATCCGG
>JAYUPM010000230.1:0-1685 GCA_043760145.1 Spartobacteria bacterium | reverse complement strand
TCCACTGTCCGAAAAACCCGTTCAATTAGCGCCAGCGCCTCATCACGATTCGCCGCTGCAGGTGCATCACGAAGCGTCGCGAGAATCAGCGTAACGCGGTTTTTTTTTGGAGAGGCGTGGTTGGTCAGATGACATGTTTGCCTTGGGATGCCACGCGGGCGTTCTCGTCTCCATTTCATGGCACGCGTGTTACCGGCAAACCCATCCTACCTCCCCGCCGGACGGGCGCTACCGGACGTATGCTTGAGGCTTCTGGTCGCTTTTCTGAAATTCGGGTCCCTTGATGAGGCTGCTGACTTGAGAAACTTCGAAGACGGGCCAGAGCGAACGGAGCGTTGGATCCGGCGCATTAGTAACAGCACCCGATTTTAAATTAAGCAGTTGAAGCGAGGGCTTTTCACTAATTCTCCTGCTGTGACCTTTTAGACGCTTGGGTTCGACATCGCGGGTGGTATCCCGGATAAGTGGAAGCCAGTGAACCCGTAATCACGTCCACCATTGGGCCGGTCAATTGAGGTAATTCTCGCCTTGATCCCCTTTGTTCACCTCCACCCCAAAATTCATTGAGCTACGGGGGTATGGCTGGTTACAAGACTGGCGCGCTTTGCTGTAGTTGGGCGAGCCCATAATGCGCACGAGGCCATTCTCGGTCAGCGGGCAGCTTGCCCATTGCGGATGATTTTTTCGCCACCAAGCGTGAGCCCGGGCATGAAAAGGCGGCAGAGCGGAATGGCGCTAACTTAAGGCAGGTTTTGGATGTCTGGACACGCGGGGATTAACTCCCAAACCTGCCTTAAGTTAGTGCCATTCGCGGCAGAGCGCACGTCGTCATCGATATCGAGGGTCGTTCTCATGATGCGTGATGATACTGCATCAGATGCAGCCCAACAATTGGAATATCCTCCGATACTCCGACCTTAGGCATTCAAAATTAAGGGCTTTGGGCGTGTGAGATTTCAGATCTCAGATCGCGCATCGGCCAATGCGGAGATCGCAAAGGCGGTGGACACCAGCGGATCATCCTCAAAGCTATTCGGCTGTTCCCCTGCCCAGGATCCATCGGGCTTTTGTTTCGCAGCGAGATCTGTGGCAAGGGCCCGCGTTTGATCCCCCGCCCACCCCGCGTATTCGGGAATGCGCGCCGCAATCGCAAGCACTGCCGCCAACGACTGCGCGTAATAATAAATCAACGAATCACGGTCGTCCGCGCGATCCGCAGGCCAATTCCCTGCGTGACTTAATCCTTCCGTCCGACGCCGCAACCAATTCAGCCCCGCGCGCATTCGAGGTTCGCCCGGATCCATTCCGCACGCATGCATCGCAAGCACGCCATCGCATGTCGCGCTGCCATAAGAACGATAACGTTCCCCGACTACATCGTGACCTGCGACCCCGGCCTTGTTGCGAATGGAATCCCCGGGGGCAAAAAAGAATCCGCCATCGTCAAGATCGCTCCCTGGTTCGGCAAAGTTCTGGCACTGCTCGACGAACAGTCGCGCTGAATTTGTTCCTGCCATCGCCTGCAACCCTAGCACCGTCGCCGAAATGTTTGGGGCCAGCATATCCGGTGGATTCACCGTTCCCAGCGGAAGCAGTGGTGGTGAGGAAGCATCGCTCCACGCACCGCATGCCGGGCTCTTCGCGGGCCAGCCAAGCGTCTCGTGAATTCGAAATCGCTCCACCAC
>JAYUPM010000229.1:0-4053 GCA_043760145.1 Spartobacteria bacterium | reverse complement strand
ATTCGCGTCCATTCGCGGTTTCATTCTCCTCCGGGTTTTAATCAGGGGTTCTCTAACGGGGAAGGAGACCGGAGTTTTGTCCCTGCCTGATTTTTATTTGGGTCTATTCGCTTTAATTGGCCGTCCATAATCCGTGGACGCTGCGAGTAGTGCCTTCCTCTGCGTCCTCTGTGAAATCTGTGCACAGCCCATCCCACAGAGGAGAATTTTTTAACCGCGGATGTCGCGGATGTTCGCGGATGGGGAGAAGGCCGAACCAAACTTTTTCCACCCTGTGGGATGGTAGTGATCGAAAAACACTTTCACGCCCCGGCGAGAAACTTCCGGGCGCCCGCCCTCACATGTTATTCCCGAGGCTTCTTTACCGTCAGTTCCGTCAGTTCCAGCAGCTCCTCGTGCGTCCACGGCGTCTTGCGGTCGGCGATTTCTTTGCGCATACGGGCGATGTCGGCGGCGGCGACAGGCTTGCGCCAGTTGTGCCAGCGTTCACCGATGAAGTTGAGGACGTTGGCAAGTTGCTCGTCGTTGTAAATTTGCTCCAGCGGCAGCATGAGCCCTTCACCGTAGGTCACTCCATTGATGGGGCCGGTCTGGCCTTTCAGCACGATCCGGCTGAGGATCTCCACATTGCCTTCACGCTTGAACCACTCGGACTTCGCAAATGGCGGGGCCAGGAATTTGTCGCCCTGTTTTACTCCTTTTCCGTCCGGGCCGTGGCAGGCGGTGCAGAACGTTTCGTAGATTTGTTTTCCTTGTTTTCCGGATTCGCCAAGCGCGGCCATTAGTTTGGCGGATTTCTCATTTTCAATCAGCGCGGTGATGATCGGACCGGGCTTTGTGGTGAATTCCGCGGGCTGCTTGAGGCCGGCGGCGCGGTTCGCGAGGAAAAGCTGTGTGCGCACATGGGCATCGGCATCGGCGGGCATGGCGGCGAGGGTCAGGGCGATGTCGGCGTCCTTGATTACAAGCAGCGGCTCGGCGAGCTGCACCGCCGCGCGGCGGACTCGCGGGCTTTCGTGTTTCGTGGCGGCGATAATGGTTTCCTTCGGCAACGCGTCGAGGCCACGGAGCGTCCACATCGCGTGGATGCGGGCATTCACATCGGCATGACTGGTGGCCATCGCGGTGAGGACGGGGACGACGCTTTTGTCCGCGTGCAAAACGAGCAGCATCTGCGCGGTATCGCGCCACCAACCGTTGGCGTGAGCGAGGTGGGCGACAAGTTGCGCGGGCGTCTCCTCAAGCATGCGGGGCTGCGGCCCGGGCTGCTTGCCGTCCGGGATCATCCGGTAAATTCGACCATGGCGGAAGACCTTCAGCATGCCCCACTTTTTCACGCGATGATACCGCTCAACCCACTCGACTGGCTTGTCGTTTGGTCCGGTCGGGAACCATGCTTTTTCCTGGATGATGCCGCGATAAAGGTCGGAGAAAACCAGGGTGCCGTCCGGCGCGGTCTCGCTCCATACTGGGCGAAAATAAGCGTCGGTGCTCCGGATGAATTCGCTCTTTGGAAACGAGTTATCGGCCACGCCGAGGCCGTCATTCCAAGTGATGGTGCTCATCCGTAAAAAACGCCCGACAGGCTCGCATGTCACGACGCGTCCGTAAAACTCCGGCATGAGATGGCTGCGCAAAACGGTTTGGCCGCAGCAGGCCGAGAGCTCCTTGAGGACGCGCTGCTCATCATATTTGTAGCCGCCGGAAGACTGGTCCCACACTTTGCACGAAGAATACGGGAGGAGGTATCCGACGGCGTGTTCGGGCACTTTCACAATCGGGTAGCCCGCCGGGAGCTGAAAGGAGTGCGCCGGGTTCGCCCCGCCCGCCCAAGTGCAGACAAGGCGTCCATCGTCATCCCGCGCGAGGCCCCACTGGCTGATCCGGCCGATGGAATGTTTGTTCGCCACGAGCTTTCCGTCGGCGTAACGAAAGCGGAAATCACTCGAGCAAATCGTGTTGTCGAGATTCCACACCATACCAGTGTTCTGATGCTCGATATTGCCGTGATCCGGGATTCCCTCAAATGCCAGTTCGCGTCGGTCGGAGACGCCATCCTTGTTGTCATCGAAGTAAGCCCACACGGAGTTGGATTGCGTAAAGTTCACAAGGACACGATCGTGCAGCGGGAGCACGGTGCGCGGGAGAACGACGTTATCAATAAAGACGGTGCGCTTATCCATCACACCATCTCCGTTCGTATCCACGAGCTTCACCACGCGGCTCACGGGTTCGAGTTGCTTGGTGGCAAATTCATCCTGCATGTAAGTGCGCCACTCGCAGACATACATCGCCCCGTTCCCATCAAACACAAAACTCGCCGGCTCCTCCACCATCGGCTCACTGGCGATGCACTCCAGCCGGTAGCCCTTCGGGATCTCAATGGTCTTGATCGCCTCCGCGGGCGTCAGCGCGGGAAAGGTGGTGTCGGGATTCCAGCCTTCCTCTTTTTGCGCGAGCAGTGTCCCGGCCGAGGCGAGAAGGGATGCGGCAAAAATGCGGAGTGCGCGGGATGGCTTCATAGTGGGAGTGATTTCATCTACTGAATGGTATGGGCACGCGAGGCATGGAGAGTCTCACTCACCCATTGCCTGTGCAACAAGCAGGCCGTTTTATTGCTGGGCGGCGACCTTCGGTTTCGTGTGCCCCGGGAGCGCCCCCCAGATGTCTGCCATTAGCGTGAAAATCTCCGGTTCGGCTTGCTTTAAATCGCCGGTGACAAATGGGTAGAAATCATTCGATCCAAAGTAGCTCTCGGTCATCTCGGCGAAGAACTCTTTGGGGTTGCTCATACCGTAGTGTTCGTGCGTATAGCCGGGGCTGGTGATCACGCTCGCGTATTTTCCACTGGCCCGAAATTTCTTCCACGCCGCAACGATGCGTGGTTCCTCGAAAGTGAGCACTTGGTCGTGATAGCCGTGCGCCAATTCGTGCAGCACGACCCACGGCATCCGATGGTTTTCATACGGCGAGAGAAAATCCGCCACCTCGGGAATGTGGACGCATTTTGCGAGCGTCTCGCTGTAGCCCTGCGCCTTCAGCCAGGCAGCGCTCGGATGATACTGCATGTTGCGCAGGCCGCCGTAATCGAGGTCGAGTTCGATGGTGATGGCGCGCAGTTTTGCGAGGGCCTTTTCCGGCACGACAATGGTGATGGCGACGAGCCGCGCGTTGAGTAATTTCAAGGAGCGTTCGCCCTGCGCTGCGCCTTCGCCTTTGAGCAGGCGATCGTCAATACGCACGCGCCAACCCTCAATGTCTCGCGTGGTGTGGGCGGTGGGGATGGGCGGTTTTTCGGCAGCAATCGCGGTAAGGGCGAACAAACTGGATGCGAGGAGTGTGAGGAGGCGTTTCATGATTTCGGGATGTGATTCAGTGTGTAATAGGCGGCATCATGCAGCAGCGGTTGGCCATTGCGATCACGCACACCGGGCAGATGAAGCTCATGCACATAACCACGCACCAGCTTATTTACAACAAGGCGCACCGTGAGTCCATCGGCACTCACCGTGGCCGATACGATGCGTTGATCGGCAGGATCCAGCTCAGCGCTGCCATACGCGCCGTAATAGTGATGAGTAAAGGTCTGGAGCGTGTAACTCTCGGGATTCGATGCGCTCGCCACTTCGACAGGCGAGGTGAAGCGCAGCTCGAAGCCATCGGGCTTCGCGTGCATCGTTTGCACTTCGCACGGCACTTTCCCTGTCCAGTCGAGGCGCTGCAATGCCTGCTCAGCGAGGCCGCGCACGGGCCAGCCGCGCTTGCTGCCGCCCACGAAGATTTGTCCGGCATCCGTGATGGTGCCGCCGATGATGCCAGTGCTGAGACCCTGCCGGAACGGGAAGCACGCCCCTTGATACGCGCCGTTCACTTTTTCCAAATCAACGCGCATAACGAGGCTCAGCGTGTAATCGGCGACAAACATCTGCCCGGCGAACGGACCGAACTTGCCGCCCGATTTGTCGAGCATAATCGCCGTCGCGCACTGCCCCATCTTTTTATACGGGAAGATGATCGCAGGCAGGACGAGCTGCGGAATCCGTTCGGCATCGA
>JAYUPM010000228.1:0-4058 GCA_043760145.1 Spartobacteria bacterium | reverse complement strand
GCTTTCTTCAATGCCTGCACCTTCACATGCACCGTATAACTATTGGATTTGGTCGTTAAGCGCGGATATATCTGCGCATACGGTCGCTCAAGCGAGTTGTCTCCAGTCAACTTCTGTTTCGGCCAGAACTTGGAGAGGTCTGGAAGCTTGGTCCCAAGCGGCACAAGCGGTATCTCACAAATCTGGGAAGCAGAAATGAACGATTTATTTTGGTCAAAATAGAGTGTGTTAAACTGCTTGAGTGTCTCGTTGATATCGACAGCGGTCCGGATTGAGATATCCGCGCCACCCCCTCCGTCACCCGCCCCGCGTTGATAACTCCCTGTCCCGCCCTGTCCGGCATTAATCACTCCGCCACGTTTGTAATCTTGCACGAACGTTCCGGGCGCGCCTCCGGCATACGTCTGCGTGACAGGCGAATCCGGGTTCAATGCGGCAATCATTGCAGACTTCAAAACCGCCCGCATCCCAGTATCGCGTTTGATGTAAGTAAACGGGGCGATCTGGTAATTCATGTTGATCTTGCCGGCGGTCGCGAGCGGTTCGCTAATGGCATAAGGCTCAACCACTGGCATCCAAAACAAATCCAGGAACAGATGATCCGGCAACCCGCTGAATGCGCTGCCTGGATGCGCGTCGCCCCCGGGAAGGTAAGCCTTGGCTGGACGGAACAGAAGGGTCTGCCACGGCTTGGCTGCGCTCCCGTTGCGCTCAGCCAGGCCAGTTGGCAACGACCCGAACATTACTGCGGACGGGATCATCCTATTTGGCGAAAAGAAAGTGCTGTATTGCGTTCCAAAATCTTCATCAAAATAAGTCCCAATGTAAGGCGTGTCATCGGATTCGAGGTCATTAGAATCCCTGTTAGCATGCCGATGGCGATCAGTCCCTTCGTCGGCCTTATTTCCAAGCGGTCCATCCAGCACTAGTCCCGGGCCATTGTCCCAATCCCCGGGCTGTCCCGCGCTATTGGCAACTCCATCTATCCCCTCGGGAATGTCCGGTCGTATGTCCCAGCCCCCAGAATTATACCTTGCGCTGGCCAATCCTTTTACCAGGTTCCCGAACTCTGCTCCGCGTGCAGATACTCGCGCCCCATATCGCAGACTATGCACCCCGGGGAGCGACTGCTCATGATATCTTGGCGGTGGCACAAACAACGCTTTTCCAATTTTGCTGGCTGTTGCGATGTATCTTAGATCTCCGCGGATATAGCTTGCCGGGACAATGCTCCTCACCACATCGAATCCTTTAGCTGACGGACTCCGGGGTGCCGAGAATAAAGTATCCTCCCCAGAGGACGCAGACGCCGACGGAACTCGCCCACCGCGTTCATTCTTTGAGTGATCCACAATTCCAGGATGGGCTGACTGTGTGCCTTGCTCGGCATGCACACGATTGGGAATGGGGACCGTGGTTTTGGGAAACTTAAACTCAAATGTTTGGATAAGGTTGTTGGGCGCATTTGCAGGTGCCCAAACTTCCACTCTCACACTGCCTTCAATGGTAATGGTTGGGGATGTCTGCGCGGACATGGGTTGGACTGCCCCGTCAAGGCTCGATTTCTTCAACCTGAATATGGCTGAGGGCGGCAGCGAATTCTTGGGCGCCCCGACACGCACCTTCGCACCACCACCGCCATCCCCATTCTCAAACAAGCCTCGGAACCCGATGACGCCGCCGATCTTGGACTCCCTGTTATAATCATTGCCGATGCTTCCGTCTTTATAGAGGTCGTTCTTTGTAAAGTTACCGGGAACATTATTCACCCGGATATCTATCGATGGAAACTTGAGCCGGATATCCGTGGCCATTGCCGAATAGCCCGCCATTGGCGAGAACATCTCGGGCACAATGGCCACTTCAAGATCAGTTTTTGTCCTTTCCGTTGGACCTGTCCTTAGCAGCACCAAAGCCAATTCAGAGATAGTCGCGATCCGGCCCATCCCGCGCGTGCCGTTGGGCAATTGGATCGGCACCACTTGCCCACGCTTTGTCGTCGTCGTGTTCTGGTTGGGCGGATCCATCACCAGCGAGTTCTTTGAAAGATCGGTTCTATACTTATACCCGGTCGGTGTGTATGCCGCGTCGGGTGCCGCTGCATCACTGTAATCAATCAGGTTCGTGCATCGGATATAATCAAAAATCATTGTCAGTATCTGGTCCCGGTCAGCTGGATACTTGCTCAAAAAAGATTTCCCAAATCCCGCCACCGGGCGTTCGGTAACTCCTTGCAAATACTGGTATAACTTCGCGTTCCGGGCGGACCAATCCGCCGTGGGACTCCTTGGATTACTTCTGGTAAAATAATAAGGACTTTCGGGCACTGCCGGATCGCCGTGTTTGCCGATGCTGGCGCAGAACGCGATCAACTTGTCATAGTAAGTCCGCTTTTTTGCATCCGCTTGCAGCGGCCAGATGGCGATGCGCGGCTTGTTAAATAGATTCACTTCGGGCGCCCTGCTTTGGGCCGTTAAAAAAAACTTCGCATGCTCGACCACCCGCCGACTGATCGCCGGGTCTCCATCGATCTTTTGCGCAGTTCTCTCCCCGTCCGGTTTGAGCACCGGCGAGAACAGGAGTTCATCCACGGAAGCATATAACCGGTCTCCGTCCGGCGTAAGCCTGAACCCTCCGTAATCCGCTTCCGTAAACCCTTTGATCTTTCCAGCGGCATCTTTCACTCCGGCCCGTTTGGTCCCGCCCTGGGACGAATAATCCGGCGGCCTCTTGCCAGGCGCCGCCTTGATCGAAAAATCCTCCGCCACAACACGCGGCGTGATCTCGCAAATCCGCGCAATGATCTGGGCTCTTGTTGAACCGGGAAACGCCTTCATCAAAGGTCCAAGCAACACCGGGGAGAGCGAGGTTGTTGCTGGATGCCCGGAATATCTTTGAAACTCACGCTGGGCTCCTTGAAACTCCGCAAGGTCATACTCATACACCTTCGCTGGATTCGGTATGTAATTAGCCACCCCGGTCTTGGCTTGAGTCATGCATATCGGCACGTCCCAGAACGTCCCCTCCGATGCTGTGTTGATGTTTATCTTTGCCGACTCGTCATCGGTCCAAAACGCCATCCTTCCGACAATCGGGTTCTCCTTGGTTGGGACATTTTTGTTCGAGGCCCCCTCGGTGCCGCTCCATGATGCGGTGCCGTCGTTTGTTGCGGGGGCTGGAGCGGTCAACGTCCCATCCTGTAAGATATAAATCCACTTAACCGGCATCGGGGCCTTATGATTCAAAGGAGAAACAGGTTGGGAAGAATCGTAATACTCCTTTGGGACATTAAGGGTGAACCCTTCGACGCCGCCGGGATCGGCCGCCGCTGGATTCACGATTGGATAAAGTAACTCATCATCTTTTTTGATCGGGGAATTAAGATCAGTATAAATCGCGGCCATCTTTTTCCACCTGATATCCAGGTCATTCGCGGGGTCGAACGAATCGACCACCATCTTATCCGAAGAATATAACTTGAACGCAGCCTTCGGCAGCCCTGCATCGTTATATGTCTTGATCACCCCAGGCTGCGACGCCCACGCCACATCGGTCCCGCCAGAGGTCGCATCCCGAATCGCTCCTATTACCGCATGCACCGCCGAGTCCGAGAGTTCCTTTGCGTTCGCCCCGCTCGCATATCCTTTTGATGAAACCAACTCCGTTGAGACCGAGCTGAAAAACGCAATCACGAGCCCGGCAATAAGGACGAGAAATCCCAGGACAAGCACCAGAGCGACACCGTGCTGGTTTTGGCGGGGCTTCAAGGAATTGCTCGCCATTATAAGCGACGGGACGTCGCTGCCACGGTGAACCGGATGGGAAGGATGAGTCATGGCTAGTTTGTTTGTTCACCGCTCCATTTGGCTGATCGAATCCCGACGTTGGTTGTAAATACCCGGTAGCTGAGCTTGAATTTTTGCAATGTCTTCTTCAGCTCGGCCAGGTCCGCCTGGTATTCCGATGCTTTTTTGAACCGGCCAGACAGGTCAAAGTCAGGCACCGGCCCGTCTCCAAATGCCCTGCTATAACTCGCCTCCCCCACAGCCACGATTGTG
>JAYUPM010000227.1:0-4067 GCA_043760145.1 Spartobacteria bacterium | reverse complement strand
GCAAAGGAGAGGGGAATTACTTCTATGATCACAAGCTGGGAGCCGCGCGTCGGGCGGCAACCCAGTATGAGTATCCACAGGCCAGTGCGTGCTTTATTCAATCAGTGGAAGACACCATGGAAGATATCATGCGCCTCGCGAAGTCCGAGGCGATGCTCTTTAAGTTCGGGAGCGGGAGCGGGACCGATCTTTCCACACTGCGCAGCACCCGGGAGAAGCTCAGTGGCGGCGGCACCCCGAGCGGGCCGCTCTCTTTTTTGAAGGTATACGACCAGGTCGCCAATGTCGTGAAGAGCGGGGGCAAGACTCGGCGGGCGGCGAAGATGAATACGCTCAAGGACTGGCATCCGGACATAATGGAGTTTATTGAGGCCAAGCAGAAGGAGGAGCGCAAGGCGTGGGCATTGATCGAGCAGGGATATGACGGGAGTTACAATGGAGATGCGTATGGATCTGTCATGTATCAGAACGAGAACCTTTCGGTTCGGGCGAGTGACCAGTTCATGGAGGCAGCAGTGGCCGGGAATTCGTGGTGGACAAAGCGTGTAACTGATGGTCAGCCGTGCGAGCAAAAGGAGGCGCGTGAAATACTGCGCAAGATTGCTGAGGGGACACACGTCTGTGGCGATCCCGGGATGCAGTTCGATACCACCATTCACCAGTGGCATACATGCAAAGGGACGGCGCGCCAGAACTCGACCAACCCTTGCAGCGAATACCTTTTCCTCGATAACACGGCGTGCAACCTGGCGTCACTCAACCTCCTGAAGTTTAAGAACGCGGACACCAGTTTCGATGTGGAGCGTTTCAAGGCGGCGGTGCGCATCTTTATTACAGCGCAGGAGATCCTCGTCGATAACGCGAGTTACCCGGTCCAGGTGATTGCGGAGAACTCGCATATCTTCCGCACACTGGGTTTGGGATACGCCAATCTGGGCGCGTTGATCATGAGTTATGGCCTGGGTTACGATAGTGACGAAGGCCGCGCGCTTGCCGGGGCGATTACCGCAATCATGACCAGCCATGCGTATGAACAGAGTGCGCGGATGGCCGGGGTGATGGGACCTTTCGCGGGTTATAGAGATGCGCGCGCCAGTGGGGTGGAGAAGCCTGCGGCAAGGGATAACGTGGAACCGATGCTTGAAGTTATGGCGCTTCATCGCGCGCACGTCGCATCGATCCAGGAAAGCGATTCCTTTGGTTATCTCAAGGTGGAGGCGCAACAATCCTGGAACCGGGCACTCGCCTTGGGCAAGCGGCATGGTTATCGCAATGCCCAGGTCACTGTGCTCGCCCCGACAGGGACGATCGGTTTCCTCATGGATTGCGACACCACCGGGATCGAGCCGGATATCGCCCTTGTAAAATACAAGCTGCTTGCCGGAGGCGGGATGCTTAAGATTGTCAACCAGACGGTGCAGCCAGCTCTCAGAAAGCTCGGATACACACCGGCCGAAATTGCGTCCATTGTCTCCCATATCGACCAGTGGGATACCATCGAGGATTTCCAGGATGCGAAGAGCGGGGAGCTGATCAAGAGCGGGCTGCGGGAGGAACATATCCCGGTGTTTGATTGCGCATTCAAGCCGCACCGGGGCCAGCGCAGCCTGCATTATCGGGGACATATTCGGATGATGGCGGCGGCGCAGCCATTCCTGAGCGGTGCGATTTCCAAGACAGTCAACCTTCCTGAAACCGCCACGGTGGATGATATTGTGAATACCTATGTGGAGGGGTGGAAGCTTGGACTAAAGGCGATCGCCATTTACCGGGATGGCTCCAAGCGGAGTGCGCCGCTCAACGTCAAAAAGACAAAGGACATGGGTGGGAGCGTGGAGGGTGCGGACCTGGGGGCTGTGCTATCAACCAAGGAACAGCTCGAGGAGCGTATTGTATCGCTTGAACTGGAGATGGCCGCGTTACGGGTCCAGGCCGATCAGCCAGTTCGGCGCCGGATGCCAGTAACGCGGCTCGCGCTCAATCATAAGTTCGAGATTGCAGGGCACGAGGGTTACATCACGGCTGGTTTGTTTGAGGATGGGCAGCCCGGGGAGCTCTTTATCCAGATGAGCAAGGAAGGAAGCACGATCGGGGGACTGATGGATACCATCGCAACGCTCACCTCCATCTCACTCCAGTATGGGGTTCCTCTCGAAAGCCTCGTCCGGAAGTTTGCTTATCAGCGCTTCGAGCCGAGCGGGTTTACCAAGAATCCTGATATCCGCAATGCGACTTCGATCACGGACTATGTGTTCCGCTGGCTGGGCTGCCAGTTTATCAAAGGATACAAGGAGGCGATCGCTCCCAACCGCAGCCAAGCAGATCTCCCAATGAAGGAGCTAACCGAAATGGAGAAGAAGGCGGTGAACCGGCCTGTCTCGGATCTGCCGCGCACCGCGGTCGGGGAGGTGATCGACATCATCACCCATAAAAACGGAAGTGAAGGTGAACCGCGCATTATCACCCAGGGCGACACGCATGCCGAGAAAGTGCGGGAAGCGTTGGGCAGCATGTTCATGGATACGACGTGCTCGCACTGCGGTTCGAGCAAGGTCATTCGGGCCGGGGCATGTGGTTGCTGCACCGATTGCGGGACCAGCCAGGGCTGCAGTTGATCAATTTCACATCAACCATTCCTTATGAACGATAGATCGACTGGCGAAACCCCCGGCGAATTCGGACCTGTTCTTGCCGATTAAGCGCGAACAGGCTTCCTCGGTCCTTTTCTGGACTCGATCGGAATCCGGGCTAATCTCGCGCCTGTGACCGACCTTTCCGCCCAACGCATTCTCATCTTTGTTGTCGCGTATAACGCCGAGAAGACGATCGAGAGCGTCCTCGATCGGATCCCGGCTTCCCTTCATTTGCCCAATGTGGAGGTGCTGATTATCGATGACTCTTCCAAGGACGCGACATTTCAGACCGGCCTCAAGCGCGAGGTCTCCCCGAGCGGGTTCCCGGTGACGATCCTCAAGACCCCGCGCAACCAGGGTTACGGAGGCAACCAGAAACTTGGATACCGATACGCCATCGACAAGGGATTCGACATCGTGGCCCTGCTTCATGGAGACGGCCAGTATGCGCCGGAGAAGTTGCCGGACCTCCTTGAGCCATTCTTTACTGAAAATGCCGACGTGGTTTTTGGCTCACGGATGATCAATAAGAGCGATGCCCTCAAGGGAGGCATGCCCAAATACAAGTGGGTCGGAAACCAGGTGCTCACGACGTTCCAAAACGCGATGCTGGGAACAAGGCTGAGCGAGTTTCACAGCGGTTACCGCCTCTACGCGACCCGGGCCCTGAAGCGGATCCCTTTCGAGCGCAATTCCAATGATTTCCATTTCGACACGGATATCATCGTCCAGCTCCATTTCGCCGGGATGCAGATAAAAGAGATCCCGATCCCGACCTTTTACGGGGACGAGATTTGCCACGTGAACGGGATGAAATACGCGTGGGATATTTTCCGGACAATGCTCCGGGCCAAGTGCCACGAGAAGAATTTGCTGTTTGATCGCAAGTTCGATGTCGGGCAGGTCGAGCTTACTTATGATCTCAAACTGGGGTTCGCCTCCTCCCATACGTATGCCATCGCTGCGGTCGAGCCCGGGGCTGCAGTCCTCGATATTGGATGCGGCCAGGGGTATGTCTCCGATGAATTGGCAAGTAAAGCGGCCAACGTGGTTGGCGTTGACCAGTATGTGCGCCAATCCACGGTCCCAAATGTTGAATTCAAAGAATGGGATATCGATTCGTGCGAGTTCCCGGTCGATGTCTCGCAGTTTGATCAGATCTTTATCCTCGATGTGATCGAGCATCTCAAGGATCCCGAGTTATTCATGGAAAAACTGCGGGAAGCCGCGGTCGGCAAACGGCCGGAGATCATAATGACGACGGCCAACGTCGCCTTCTTCATTACAAGATTCATGCTCTTCCTCGGTTACTTCAACTACGGGCGCAAAGGGATTCTTGATGTCACTCATAAGCGCCTCTTCACGTTGAGTTCATTGCGGGAGATGTTTGCGCAAACCGGCTATGAGACTCTTGAAGTGCGCGGAATCCCTGCG
>JAYUPM010000226.1:0-1697 GCA_043760145.1 Spartobacteria bacterium | reverse complement strand
GAAGATGGGCCGCGACCAGGTCCAATTGAGGACGGTGGCCGTAAAGCAATCCCATCGGGCCGTGTGCCAGATCACGATTGGGCAGGCGATACCCAAGGGCAAAAACATGGAGCTCATTATCGAGAAGGCCACCGAGCTTGGGGCCGCAGCCATTGCCCCCCTCTTAACCACACGCACCGTCGTTCAGCTCAATGCCATTGAGGCCGTTCGCAAACAGGAAAAATGGCAGCGCGTTGCCGTCGAGGCCGCCAAGCAATGCGGCCAAAACTGGTTGCCGCAAGTCCATCTCCCACAAAGCCCGCAATCTTTTTTCGCCGCTCACGGCCCCTTTGACCTGATGCTTGTTGGGTCGCTGGAAAGCGATGCGCGTCCTCTCAAGGAAATCCTTTCATCCGTTACCGGCCCGACAAGCGTCCTCATCCTTATCGGCCCCGAGGGTGATTTTACCCCGGCGGAATTGAAGCTGGCCCGGGACGCAGGTTGCCAGCCCATTTCATTTGGCCCGATTATTTTGCGGAGCGAGACCGCCGCGATCTATTCCCTAAGCGTGCTCCGGCATGAAATGACGAAATCGGAATAACGACCCTCGTCACTCGTGGCAGCGACGTCTCGTCGCTTTCTGCAGGCATTTGATTTGAAGAAGCCGGGGGATGTCGGGAGGGAAAAGCGACGGGACGTCGCTGCCAGTGCGCCGCGTTATTCTGGCTTCGTTATTTCCCGTCCCTCATCGAGATCGATGAAGTCGAAAAAGGTCTGGATATCGGTGCGATCGGCGAACCCGCCTTCCTCCAGCCGGCGCTGCAGGAGGGGGGAAGCCTCATCCTTCCAGCCCCGCTTGCGCATAAACTCGTTCCACACTTCGATGTCCTCAGAGCCGGGCGCGGCCCCCTGGACGAAGCACCATGCAAGGATTTCAGCATCGGTGCCTCCTTCGTTTATGCGTTCGACCAGGGCCGGGTAGGTGATTCCAAGAAAGTTCATGCAACGGGCATCGAAAGCGCTCCCGAGGTTGGCATGGTATGGCTCCGGCAGGTTCCCGGCCGCGTGCAGACGGACCTTGTCCAGGAGCCGGGCGAAATAGCAGAGGCCCCCAATTTTTTCGTGCGGACTGCGAAGGTGTTCAACGTGCATCGGCGCCCAGCTAATAAGCCACTTCAATAAAGGGCAAGCGCGATGGATGAACGCCTTGCTTGTTTTTTTCAAAAAACTTGGGAACCATCAGCAAATATGGATGCCAGCCATCCTGTTTTATCGATGACTCCCCCAACTACCAACGGTTCCAATGTGGCCGACGAGACCCGGCTCGTATTCTGGGGCGTGCGCGGTTCCATTCCCACACCCGGCCCTGCCACGGTTTTTTATGGCGGTAATACCGCCTGCCTTGAAGTGCGCGATAAAGGGGAAATCATCATTCTCGATGCCGGTTCTGGTATCCGGGCATTGGGCGATGCACTCGGGCGCGAGTTCGGCCCCGAACCGATCAAGCTCACTTTGCTGATCACACACACCCATTGGGATCATATCCAAGGGTTCCCTTTCTTTCTTCCAGCATACGATGCCCGTAATCAGCTCCGAATCCTGGGATACGAGGGAGCCCGCGATGGTCTGCGGGCCACGCTGGCCGGGCAGATGGAAAGCCCTTACTTCCCAATCGCCCTCAATCAGATGCCGGGCAACATCATCATCGAGGAATTGAA
>JAYUPM010000225.1:0-1697 GCA_043760145.1 Spartobacteria bacterium | reverse complement strand
ATCGCGCCATTCATGGGTTGCCGCGGCATCTCGGCCAGCACTCCGGCGGGATGATTATTTGCCAGGACAAACTTAGCTCTGTTGTCCCCTTGGAAAATGCCTCCATGGCCGGACGCAGCGTCGCGCAATGGGACAAGGACGATTGCTCGGATCTCGGGATCATCAAAGTGGATCTCCTCGGCTTGGGCATGATGTCTGTTCTCCAGGATACTGTGGAACTGTGCGGCCTGCGCGGGCATCCCGTCGATCTCGCCACCATTCCAAAAGACGACACCGCCACCTTCGACATGATGTGTGCCGCCGACACCATTGGCGTCTTTCAAATCGAGAGCCGCGCCCAAATGGCCACGCTGCCCCGGATGCAGCCGCGCTGTTTCTATGATGTCTGCATCGAGGTCGCCATCATTCGGCCCGGCCCGATTCAAGGGAACCTTGTCCACCCGTATCTGGCACGGCGATGCGGCGAAGAACCGGAGACTTACGATGACGAGCGTCTCATTCCGATCCTCAAGCGCACCCTGGGTGTTCCGCTCTTTCAGGAACAGTTACTCAGGATCGCCATGGTCATGGGCGATTTTAATGGGAGCGAAGCCGAGGAGTTGCGCCGTGCCCTGAGCTTTCATCGGTCCCCGGAACGGATGACCAAAGTAACAAGGAAACTTTGTGAACGGATGAAAGCCAAAGGGATCGCGCCGCCAGTCATCGAACGAATCGCCAAGTCAGTCGGTTCATTTGCCCTCTATGGTTTTCCCGAATCCCATGCGATCAGCTTTGCCATCCTCGCCTATGGAAGCGCATGGCTAAAAGTCCACCGGGCCCCGGAATTTTATGCGGGCCTGCTCAATAACCAGCCCATGGGTTTTTACTCCGTCGCGACCCTGGTCAAGGATGCAAAACATCACGGAGTCCAGGTCCGCCCCGCAAGCGTGATTCTTTCCGAGTGGCGATGTCTTGTTAATGACGATGACTCCATCCGGCTCGGGCTCTGTCTTGTTCGGGGACTCACCCAATCCCATGCCCTTGAGTTACTCGATCAACGCGCCCAGCGCCCCTTTGTTTCCATTGAAGATCTCAAGAACCGGGTTGCTTTGCACAAGGACGAGTTGCGGGTCCTGGCCGAGATTGGCGCCCTGAATGGATTGGCTGCGCATCGACGGGACGCGCTCTGGCAGGTCGAACGTCAATCGCTTCCCGCTGACGATCTTTTTGCCGCGATTGTCGAGACAGACAACTCGCCTTTGCCCGCCATGAATCCGCAGGAACGGTTGCGGGCCGATTATCGCGGAATCGGCTTGACCACAGGGCCGCACGCCATGGCGTTGCTTCGTGAAGAACTTCCCGACTTATGGAGGGCCTGTGATTTGGAACAAATCCGGGGAGGGGAACGGGTCCGCATTGGAGGAAACGTGATCTGCCGGCAACGGCCCGGCACAGCCAAAGGATTTGTGTTTGTGACCCTGGAGGATGAAACCGGGAGTGCCAATGCCGTGATCCCCCCTGCCCTATTCGAGGCGTGCCGCCTACTTATAGTCCACGAACCTTTCCTGATTATTGAAGGGATTGCGCAAAAACATAAAGGGGTGATCCATGTCCGGGCCGAGAAGATTGAACCGCTGATGGCGAGCCAGTTGCCCGCCGCGCCTTCCTACGACTTCCATTAATGGGGAAAGAGAGCCAGAGGCGTCTCGCCTCTTTCT
>JAYUPM010000224.1:0-4073 GCA_043760145.1 Spartobacteria bacterium | reverse complement strand
TCTGCTACGAATATCCCCCGATTGGCGGGGGCGGCGGACGCGTTGCGAGGACGATCGCCGAGCAACTCGTAAAGCGCGGTCATGAAGTGCGGGTCCAGACCGCCGGGATGCGGCATCTGCCGGCTCGCGAGACACTTGGTGGCGTGCAGATCTTTCGCACCCAAAGTTTCCGGCGGCGCGAAGACACTTGCTCCGTGCATGAGATGGCGTTGTTTTTGGTTACGAGTTTTTTCCCGATGTTACGGCATCTGTCGCGTTGGAAACCGGATGTGGTTCACGCGCATTTCGCCATGCCCACGGGCCTGCTCGCATGGGCCGGGCGAAAGCTATTTGGGACTCCGTATCTGCTCACCGCGCACTTGGGCGATGTCCCTGGCGCCATCCCGGACCAGACGGATACACTTTTTAAGATCATCAATCCAGTGGCGCGCAAGGTATGGGAGGAAGCGGCCGGGGTGACAGCGGTCAGTGAGTTTGTGCGGGAACTGGCCGAGGCGGCTTACCACCGGCCGGTGCGCAAGATTCTCAACGGGATCGAGCTTGCGGCTCGAAGGGAGGAAAGCCCGTCGCTGCCACAAGGGAATGACGAAATCCGAATGACGAATGACGCCGGAGCAGTTTCATCCTTCATAATTCATCCTTCATCCTTTCCCCTGGACGGGACGTCGTTGCCACGAGGCCTGCCACGTCTGGTGTTTGTCGGGCGGTTCAACCCGCAAAAGAACCTTCTTTTTCTGATCGATGTCCTGGCCGAATTGAAGGAGCTCCCGTGGAAGATCACAATCATTGGGGACGGACCGTTGATGCCAGCCGTGCGCGAAAAGATTTCGACCCATGGCTTGCATTCGCGAGCCGAGTTAACTGGATGGCTGAGCACGGGCGCGGTCGAGGAGGTGTTGCGCACATCGGATATTCTTTGCATGCCATCGACGGTGGAAGGGATGCCGGTGGCCGCCGTGGAAGCGCTCAAGTTCGGGCTCGCCATTGTGGGCAGCGCAATCCCGGGCCTTCGCGATGTGCTAACCGACGGCGAAAACGGGTTCGCCGTGCCGGTGGGCGACGCCGATGCCTATGCAAACGCGCTCCGCAATCTTATGCGCAACGATCTCCTGTTGTCGGAAATGAAAAGGGCGAGTTACAAAAAAGCTGCGGAGTTCGACCTCGACGCAATCACGATGCAATATGAGGAAGCGCTTTCAAAGGCTGCTGCAACCGGGGGAGAATCATGAGCGTTGGACAATCCGGGCGTGTCCGACCGTTTCTGCGGATCACATTAAAGACGATTGGAAACCTGGGCGCGGTTTTCGTTGGAATCGCCCTCGCGCTAGGAATCGCTTCGACCTGGTTGCCGCGCAGTTATGTGTCCCAATTTTCAGAGAAGCTTCCTTGGTTCACATCCCATCGGAACCGGTATGACGTCCTATTTCTCGGAAGCAGCCGGGTGAGGCGACATATCAAGCCCTCGCTTTTTGATCAACTCACCGCGCAAGAAGGGATGCGGATTCGCTCATTCAATTTTGGAATGGCTGGGCTTAATCATCCCGAAGATGCGTATGTCCTTGAACAAATACTGAAAGCAAATCCGTCGAAACTTCGCTGGGTGTTTGTCGAACTCACTCGATTCCGAAGTGATTTCGTCGGGCAAGACGCAGGCACCGCCCGCGCAGCTTACTGGCATGATTACAAACGGACGGCGTTGACCTGCCGGCAGCTAATCCATGGCCGATACAAACCGCTCGATCAGTTCGATCTCGCAGCATGGTTCAATGAGAATTGGGACCTTGGGAAGTTGCTGGGCGCGCATCTCAATCAGTTCATACATCGCGAGCTTCGAATGGGAGACGGTTCATCGTGGTTCCAGCTCCAGACCCGGCCGGCTGGCGAACACCCGCTCATCGGTGAACGCCTTCTCCGCGCTCCACTCGGCCCAAACCTCGACGGATTCGTTCCTTTTGATGAGAATCATCTAGTTGGCAATTACTTCGAAACGTATCAACAGCGGGTCGATGCACTTAACGATGGGGCTCATCAAGAAATCCCGTTTGATCCGGTTGCCCAGGAAAACCTCGAATCAATGCTCAGTTTAATCCGGGCACATGGCGCATCTCCCATCCTCTTTATCGCGCCCGGCGCCCATTTATCTGATTACTATCCCAGCCGCAAATCCGCTCCCCTCCTTGATTTCAGCGATCCTCGCAAGTTCCCGATTCTATTTGAAAAAAGTCATCGGACGGACGCGGAGCACTTGAACAGTGCGGGAGCTGAAGTGTTCACGCGAGAACTGTTCCGGCACGCGCTTCCATTTATGCGCAAGGAGCAGTGAATGAAGCCGGTTTAATTTCCATACAATGCTTTTTGTCCAATTCCGGTTTCTGATTTTTTTCGTGGTGGTGTTTGCGGTGCATTGGGCGTTGCGGGGGAACCGGTCGCGCAAGGCATGGCTTCTTTTGGCGAGTCATTGTTTTTACGCATGCCTCTTCATCGGCGGGCCCGATAGCGCGAGCGCCGATACGTTTCCGGCATGGACGTTTTATGAAAAACTCCGGACCCATCAGCAATTGCCGACGGGTTGGTGGTTTCCCATTGTTCTCTGGGGCAGCACATTGATGGATTGGATCGTTGGACTCGGGATCGGCCACTCCCGCGAACAATGGCGCCGGCGCGCATGGCTCTTTATTTCCATCGCTGTGAACCTGGGAGTGCTTGGCTTTTTTAAGTATTGCAACTTCGGGATCGAGAGCGTGCATGCGGCGCTGGAATGGTTCGGATTGCACACCAGCAAATGGACACTCGCCATCTTTCTCCCGTATGGCATCAGCTTCTACACGTTCCAGTCGATGAGTTACTCGATCGACGTCTACCGGCGGCGACTAGAGCCAGTAAAGAGCTTCCTCGATCTCGCCTTTTTCATCTCGTTCTTCCCGCAACTGGTCGCCGGACCGATCGTCCGCGCAATGACCTTTCTGCCGCAAGTGTTCGAGACCCGTGTCTGGTCGAACGTCAATGTCCGCGCATGCCTGGTGCTTTTCTTTATCGGGTTCCTGAAAAAAGCGTGTATCTCCGAAAACGTGGCGCCGATTGTCGATGCATACTTCGACGCACCTGGAAAATACAACCTCTACAGCGCATTCATCGGAGTCAGCTTTTATGCCGTCCAGATTTATTGCGATTTCAGCGGATACACGGACATGGCCATCGCTTGCTCGCGGCTGCTCGGTTACGAGCTAACCATCAATTTTCATTTTCCTTATTTCGCCCGATCCATCTCCGAGTTCTGGCGCAAATGGCATATCTCGCTCAGCACATGGCTGCGCGATTATTTATACATCTCGCTCGGCGGCAGCCGCGGCTCAACTCTGTTCACTTATCGCAACCTGATGCTCACGATGCTCCTCGGAGGCTTATGGCATGGGGCTTCGTGGACGTTTGTTATATGGGGCGGGTTACACGGAGCCGCCCTCATCGCGCATCGCGAATGGGTCCGGTTAACCGCAAACTTTGGCTCCGTTTTTCATCGGATTGTCGCATGGCTCGCCATCCCGCTCACTTTTTACTGGGTCCTCATTACTTGGGTCTTTTTCCGCGCCCAAAATATTTACGATGAAAAAACTCACGCGCTGAAGACCAGCGGGTTTCAATTGGCGTGCGAGATTCTTGAAGCCATCTGCCTTTTTAAGAGTGCCGGGAACAGGACATTTACCCTTGGGTGTTTTTGGCTGCTGGTGGGGCTTGCACTCATTCATTATGTCAATAGCCGTCGATGGCTTTCAACGTGGTGGCAGCGAATCCCTCAATGGCTCTTCTCAATGCTGTTAGCAGCCGGCATGACTATCGCGTTGTTCTTCGTGCCGGCAAAATACAAGGCGTTCATTTACTTCCAGTTTTAATCTCGCGCCCGCCTTCCATGTCCGCCGCCGCTCGCAAATCTTTCCGCTTTTCGCTTTTCGCTTTCCGCTTTTCGCTTTCCGCTTTTCGCTTTCCGCTTTTCGCTTTTCCCCATGAAGATCCTTGTTCTCTGCTACGAATATCCCCCGATTGGCGGGGGCGGCGGACGCGTTGCGAGGACGATCGCC
>JAYUPM010000223.1:0-4073 GCA_043760145.1 Spartobacteria bacterium | reverse complement strand
ATTGCCAAAGTTGCGGCGATACCTTGGCATCATAATCAACGCAACGCCAAAGCGGATTCTGCTTCAGTGCATCGCAGTAAGAAGCCGCCTCGCGGGCTGTATATGGCTTCCGGAAAATCGCCCCGTTTCGCAATTGCATATAGAGTTCCACCAGCACCAGTTCGCACACCACGAATTCGTCCGCCAGCAACGGTAATTCCTCAAAAAAGTTCCGCGCCTTTCGATGCGTTAACGAATCTGGGTCGGCGGCGTGAATGAAGAGATTGGTATCCGCAGTCAGCATAAAAACTTACTTTGACATGGAACGTTCTTCGATCGCGGTGGCTTCCGCCCGAACTGAAGCCGGGTCCCTCAGATGGCCGCCGCTCCCCCGAAGGATGGGCATGGTCCACGCCTTCGGTGTGGCCTGCGTTTCGGTGCAGGTTTGGACATAAAGCTCCATCCCACGCCGGATAATTTCGGCCACGGACACATCGCGCACATGGGCGATCCGCTTGATCCTCCCAAACAACGGCTCCGGCAGCTGGATTTGGGTCCTTGTCATGGCGACAATGTAATGTAGGGATCCTTACGTCGTCAAATGCTTACATCCCAAGCTGGTCGAAGAGGAAGGCGAAGACATCGGCCTGCTGGGCGATGCGCTCGCTAAGGGCGGTCCCCATCCCGTGACCCGAGGCCGAACTGAGCCGGACGAGAATCGGATTCCCCGACGCCGTGGCGGCCTGTAGGCGCGCGGGCATCTTGCGCGAGTTGGCCGGATTCACGCGGCCATCATTTTCGCCGGCGAGGAAAAAGACGGCGGGATACTTCACTCCATCGGTGACGTGATGATACGGCGAGTAAGCGTGGAGGGCGCGGAATTGCACGGGATCCTTCACGGTGCCGAATTCAGTAACGTTGAATGCCCCGTTGGGATCGAGTTCCACTCGCAGCATATCGAAGATGCCGACGTGCGCGACCACCGCGCGGGCAAGTCCCGGATGCTGCGTGAGGAAAGCACCCATGAGCAGTCCACCGTTGCTGCCGCCCTCGACCGCGAGCTTCTCCGGCTTCGTGTAGTCGCGCTCGATGAGATGACGCGCACACGCTGCGAAGTCGTCAAAGACCGTTTGCTTGCGCGTGAGGTTGCCAGCCAGGTGCCACTCCTCGCCGTATTCGCCGCCACCGCGGAGATTGGCGATAGCCACGACGCCGCCGCGGTCGAACCAGAGCCGGTCATTGAAATCAAACCGGGGCCGCATGCTGATTCCGTATCCGCCGTAGCCGGTGAGAAGCAGAGGGTTTAAGCCGTCAAGCTTCGTCCCTTTGCGGCGGAGGATGTTGACCGGAATCTTCACGCCGTCTTTGCCCGTGGCCAACTCGCGCACCGCCTCGATGTCGCTAAAATCAACCGGCGACGTATTGAACAGGGCCGTTTTTTTCAATGCCCCAGAGCCCTCCGCAGCCGCAGGGTCATAGAGATGCCACGCGGCGGGCGCGGTGTAACTGGTCTCGCGAAAAAGTATGCGGTCATCATCGGGGCGCTCTTTCAGCGCGAGGAGCTGGCCGACACCGGAAGTCGCGGAGAGCGGAAGTTCGCGCCCGTTTTTCCCGGCAAGATCGAAGCGCCGAATTCGTGACGGACCGCCGACGAGATCCGAGACGAAAAGGTATGAGGCCGTCAGCGTGAGTCCCTCAATAACCGCGTCGGTCTCGGGCACAATCACCGTGGCATCCTTGAGTGCAACGGTGCCGTCGAGCGGCAGGCGCACAATTTTCCCGCGCGGCGCATCCTTCACCGATCGCAGGTAGAGCGTTGCGCCATCGCAGAGCGCCTCTTTCACGCCGTCTTCAAACCGCGTCACCTGCCGCCACGCCGCGCGCGCGCCGGCATTCAGGTCGCGGACGTGATGGGCATACTCGCCGCCGTCGCCGTTGGCCACGCTCGCGATCAGCCAGCGGCCATCACGGGAAGTGTGCAGCTCGATCTCGGCTATGCGGGGAAAGTCCCGGCCGGCGGAATATTCATCGGCTATCACGGGTGTGCCCAGTTTGTGAAAATAGATCTGCTGGAAAAAATTGAGATCCGCCTCCGGCTTTTCGCCCGCATGCGGATACCGCGTGTAGAAAACCGCCTTCCCGTCCGGAGTCCACGCCGCGCTCCCGCCGCCAGTCGGATACTGCACCCGGAGGATGCGGTCGGGCAGATGCTCGCCGGTTTCGGTGTTGTAAAAATGCAGGGTGCCGTTTTCGCTCCCATCCTCGGAGAGGCAGACTGCAAGCAGCTTCCCGTCCGGGGAAGGGACAAACCAATCCATGGACACCTGCCCTTTCGGCTCCAGTTCATTGGGATCGAGCACGATTTTTTCCGACGCGAGATCGTCCGCGGATGCCAGCGTGACGAGCAGGCGCTGCTGCTTTGGCGGTTGAAACTTCAGCGCAAAGAGCCGGCCCGGACGCGAGACGAGCCCGCCGTGCGACGGAGTGTCCTTTGCATAGAGTGCGGTCAGCTTCGCCTCGATGCCGGCACGGCCCGGGAGCGCATCCAGCCATGCGCGTGTGTGCTTGTTCTGCGCCTCGGTCCACGCCTTCACCGCAGGCGCGCCCGCCTCCTCCAGCCAGCGGTATTCGTCCACGACCTTCACACCATGATACTCATCGGTCACCGGTTTTTTCTCGGTCGGAGGATGTTTCGCGAAGGCCGTGGAAGTGAGATAAGCGGGCATAATGATGGGAAGGATAAGCGGTGCCAAGAGGCGGGTTTTCATGTGGGAAACGCGGGACAATCAATAAAGGGCTTAATCAACAAAGAGCCTGGCACTCTATCGAGAACGAAATATCCACAAAGAGCCTGGCACTCTATTGAGCATCCACAAAGAGCCAGGCACTCTATCGAGGCCTGCAGCGTAACGCGGCGCTCGAAAAGGTTCGAACAGAGGCGGCCCGGAGGGCGAATCAGTTTAGCCGCTCATCGCGGAGGGATTCCTGCCGACTTTGTAGCGCAGGTTTCCAAACCTGCTGTGTCGCCGACTTCCAAGTCGGCAGGCCTTGGGCAACTCGAACGCCGGGCAGGTTTGGAAACCCGCGATACAGCAGACTTGGAAGTCTGCGCTACGTTTCTGCCACGGCGTTCACGTGAAGAACACGCTAAACAAATACGGAGGAACGGCGGCCCTGCCCTGCAAGCAACGCTCTCCGGCCCGAAACGGTATGTCCAGTGCGCGCGCAACCCTCAAGATCTGCCGCCCATCAACCTGGTGCTGCCCATGGAAGAGCCGGGTGCCCGTTTCCTACATGCGCTCCGCGACGCCCCGCATCGAATCGCCTTAACGCAGATCGGCGAAACATTTATCCTGCCCCAGGCGTGACAGCCCCAAAGGAGGGGCGAGCTTCCAGCCGCCCTTTGGAGTAGTAATGGGCGGCAGGACGCCGCCCCTCCGTCTACTGTAGTGAAGGATTTGTCTGCGCCACGATTTGAACCGGGGGCGGCGGGGGGAACGGATCCCGCATGATCTCCACCTGGGCTCCCACGCCAAGCGTGTTGAAGAGGGCAATCACATCACGCGAACGCATCCGGATGCAGCCGTAGCTGGCTGGGCGCCCAATCTTCGCTTCCTCCGGGGTGCCGTGAATGTAAATGGTTCGCCCGTAAGTTTGGCGGTTTTGGCGTTCGAGCCCTTTAAGACGCAATATCCGGGTCACAATGGGATCACGCCCGGGAGCGTTCACCGCCACAATCTCACCGGTGGCGCGGCGATTCTTGAACTTCATACCCAACGGCGCCCGGGCCCCGATTTTAGTGGCGATCTCGAGCCGGCCCAGTGGGGTGGCGTTACTGCCCGGCCGATCTCCCAGCCCGAACTTCGAGGTCGAGACGTCGTAACTGGCGATCTGCACCCCTTTTTTGTAAACCACCATCTTCTGGTCAGCGACGCTCACCCGGACTTTGTGGACGCGATCTTTGGCGCATCCGGAACAAAGAAGAGCCACTAAAAGAAGGAATCGATATTTTAGCACTGCGGGAAGATATGCAGATTGCGATGGAAGGCAAACGGTGTGGTATGAAAAATTTTCCGCTTTCCGCTTTCCGCTTT
>JAYUPM010000222.1:0-1698 GCA_043760145.1 Spartobacteria bacterium | reverse complement strand
TGCGGCTGGAAGCCGCCCCTCCTTTGGGGGAGCGTGTGCGGCTGGAAGCCGCCCCTCCTTTGGGGGGAGAATGTGCGGCTGGAAGCGCGCCCCTCCTCTTATTCAGAAGGCGGCTGGGGGCCGCCACTCCCGCGCAACTGCCGCAGACCTTCATACAAAACAATCCCCACAGCAGTCGCCAGGTTGAGACTCCGGGTCTGCCCAATCATCGGGATCGTGACACAACTCTCCGCATTATCGGCAAGCAGGCTTTCCGGCAATCCTTTGGTTTCCCGCCCGAACACCAAAAAATCGCCATCCTCAAAAGCTGTGTCCCAATGTGCGCGGGTGGTTTTGGTTGTAAAAAAAAAGAAACGTGATTCTGGCTGTTGTGCCGCGCATAACTCTGCGAAGGATTCCCACACCGATACTTGAACGAACTGCCAGTAATCGAGTCCGGCTCGCCGGAGTGCTCGATCGTCAATGGAAAAGCCCAGCGGCTTGACCAGGTGCAAGTGTGATCCGGTGGCCAGGCAAAGGCGGCCGACGCTCCCTGTGTTTGGAGGAATCTCCGGCTCGACGAGAACAACATTAAACATGGGTCATGTGAGGGATGATTGGTTCCCTTCGTCAAGCATCCTCCCATCGTCCTCGTCCTCGTCCTCGTCCTCGCTCTGGTTCTCGTTCTCGTTCTCGTTATCGTCCTCGCTCTCGTTGTTTACCCAATCCGCGAGCGACATTCTGTTTGCTTAAATCCGCCTCGTTGAGAACAACATGACCCCGTCGTTTTCCTCGTGAATCCTCATCCATCACTTTCCACGGCGGCCCTTTTCCGCCTGATGTTCTGGGTCCAGTGGCGAACGCTTTGCGCGCGACTCGCGGGTGGCCGCCGCCAATCCCCGTTGGTAAGCTTGGTCCTCAGCGGCTTTATCCTCGGTTACCTGGTGCTCGGCTATTTCATCTTCCGGGCCGGGTTCGATTATCTCTATCGATTTCCGCTCGTGGGGACCCTCCTCTCCCAGCGGATTCTTTACATGATCTTCGCATTCTTTTTCCTGATGCTGGTCTTTTCCAACCTCATCATCGGATACTCAACCCTGTTCAAGAACCGGGAGACCCAATGGTTCCTCTCACTCCCGCTCACCCATCGCGACGTCTACCGCTGGAAATTTTTTGAATCAGTGGCCATCTCGAGCTGGGCCCTGCTCTTTCTAAGCGCCCCGATGATGATCGCATACGGCCATCTTCATGAGGTCAGCCCGATTTTTTTCCTCCAGATCTCCTTCATCTTTATCCCTTTTGTAATCCTTCCAGCCCTCTTCGGATCGTGGAGCATACTTCTGCTGGTCCGTGTCCTGGCCCGGCCTGAAGCAAAACGGGTCGCGCTCCTGCTGGCGGTCGGAATCATTTTTTTGATCGTGTTCGGGATCAAGCCGACCACCGATGTCGATGCAACCACGACCCAGGAGGTGCTCTCCTTCGACCAGTTGCTGCGACACACACGACTGAGCATCAATCCGTTCCTTCCAAGCGCATGGCTCGCCAAGGCTGTCATCATGTGGGGCGATAATGTTCCCCGCCAGGGCTACTTCTTTTTCCTTCTCCTTCTCAGTAACGCATTGATGGGATTGATGCTCAGTCGTGTGTGTCGCAGCAACTGGTCGAAGGAGAGCACCTCCTGGGTCGTGGTTGCATCGACATCGGTGGTCGGCTTGATCC